>JBJTAA010000264.1:0-17111 GCA_046090525.1 Planctomycetota bacterium | reverse complement strand
GTTCGATCGCCCGGCGGCAGGCTTCGGCTTCGTCCCGGGCCCGCTCGAGCAGTTCGCGATCGACGCCCTGGACCGTCAACCGTTGACCGACATACGTCCGGCGCACGGCATCGATGTCACCGGCCAGGCGGCGGATGTCGCTCTCCACCGCCAACCGGAGGATCTCGCGTTGCTCGGCGGTGAGCTGGCAGACCTGTTCGAGGGTCGCGATGCGGCGTTCGCCGAGCCGCCGCAGATGGTCCAGCCTGCCGAGCGTGCTCCCCGTCGGGGCCTGCTCCTCCGTCTCGACCACGAGCCGATCGGCGATCACCCGCACCTGCCGTCGGCCTCCGGGCCGACGGAACACGTGCTGGTCGAACACCGCGCCCAAGTCGTACTCCGCGAGCCGATTCAGCGGACCGGCGAAGCCGTGCCCATCGACCGGGAAGAAGCGGACCGTCTCGGCTGGCTCGGCGGCCGGCTGTGCCTCGACCACGAGGTCGTCGCTCGCCGCGGGGCGGTCGTCCGCGACGAACGCCGTCAACACCGCCGCCAGGCAGGCCGGCAGGAAGGTTCGGTTCATCGCCCGGCCTCCCCGGCCCGGTGCCGCCAGGCGGTGAAGGTGTCGTCGTCGAGCACGGCGGCCGCCACCTCGACCACGCCGTCCGGCAGCCGGATGTCGCCCGAGCGCTGCCGCAGCGGTGACGTGACGGCGGCGTCCCACTCGGGGCGCCAGTTCCCCGCGAACGCCTCCCGGAGCGCGGCTCGGCCATCGGCATCGAGCAGGGCATCCCGGTCGATCGCCTCGACGAGGACCGCGATCGCCGTCGCCCGACGACGCGCGACGCGGGCGTCCCGCTCGGCCCGGTAGGCGTCGGCCGCGGCGGACCCCGCCTGCTGTCGGAGGGCCTCTTCGAGCGCGTGCTCGACGCCGTCGACGAGCGGCGTGCGGCCGGCGGCCTGCCCCGCGACCGCCTCCCGGCCCGCCGCCAGGATCCGCGCCCGGGCAGCGGGCTCGAGCGTGGGACAGGCCGCGCGCACGAGCGAGAGTTCCCGCTTCAGGATCTGCGTGCCGCGGCTGCGCCGCACGTCCGCCAGCCGGGCCTGCGCCTGCTGTCGCGCCCGAGCCCGGCCGTCGGCTGGAGGCGGGTCGGCGGCGGGCGGCTCCGGCACGGAGCCCGGGGCGTCGTCCCACCAGGGATCGCCGATGGCCGCCGCGTTCCCCTCAGCCACCGCGTTGCCCTCGACCAATTCGTCGGCAGCCACCGCGTCCACCCGCACCTCGCCCAACTCGATCGTGAGCCGCACCTGCGCCGCCGCGAGCCCTGGCAGGCAGGCCGCGATCACGGCCACGAGTGCGGCTGTCGCGGCGCACCTTATTCGGCGGACGGGCGGCTTCATGGGCGCCCCTTTTCGAGCCGGTTGAAGTAGGCATCGAGGCCGGCGCGAAACTCATCGGGCAGCACTCGCCCCGACGTGCCGGTGGCCTGCTCGTCCTCGCCCCCGGCCTCGGACGCCGTCCGGTTGCCCGCACCGAGCAGGGCGAGCGCCGAGTCGCTCGTCGACCCGGTGCTCCCGCCCCCGGGCGACATGCCGCCTCCGCCGCCGCCGCCACCACCGCCGCCGCGCGACGACTGGGCGACAAGCAGCAGTTCGATCACCTCGCTCTCGGCGGCGATCGCCTCGGCGCCCGTGTCGGGGCGGCGCAGGATGTCGGCCGTCTCCGCCATCACCTCCTCGACCCTGTCGAAGAGCTGGATCTCCCGGGCGAACTGCCGCTCGCCCTCCGGCTCCTCGAGCAGCCGGTCGACGAGGTCCACGATCCGGTCGGCCAGGCCCTCCTGGCGGCCGGCGAGCGCAGCGGCGGCGGCGGCGAAGTCGCGGCCATCGCCCGTTGCCTTCCGCTGCTCGGTGACCCGCGTCTCCTCGCGGAGATTCATTTCCTCCTCGAGGATCTTCATGGTCTCGAGCACGACCTCCGGCGGCACGCTCTCCCGGGGCTCGTTCTCGCCCGCCTCGCCGCCTTCGCCGTCCTGCGGCGGCACGAGGTCGTCGGCCAGGCGGTCGAAGGTGTCCGACCAGAACTCGGCCTGCGTGATCGAGATGCCGGTCGTGCCGGCGACGTCGTCGGAGAGTCGCCGCAGGCTGCCCAGCACGTCGAGATCCTTCATCTCCTCGAGCACGGTGCGAAAAGCGGGCAGTTGCCGGCGGTCGAAGTAGGCCTGCATGTCGTCCATCAGCGCCGAGACCTTTTCCGCCTCCCGCTGCGTCATGTCACGCACGCCGCCGATGGCCTGGTCCACATTCGGCGGCCGACCGGCCGTCTTGACGAAGGCATCGGCGGCCAGGGACGCGAGCCGGCCCCCGATCGACGCCTGCTCGCGAGAGGCGAGCTTGAACCGCTTCACGAACGTGCTCCCCTCGAGCCGGGCCATCACCGCCGCCAGCTCGTCGGCCACCTTGGCGAACTCTTCGAGCAGCTTCTCCTGCGCCGCGATCGCCTCGGCGAGGGCCTCGTCGGCCGGGGGCTCCTCCGCGGCCTCCTCGCCGGCGGGCTTCGGCTTCGAGACGCCCGCCTGCGTCGAGGGCAGGCCGAGGCGACCCTGGCCGCCTCCCTGGCTCGACTCGGCCCCCGTGGCCGGAGCCTCGGGCTGCTGCGACGACTCCTTGTCGACGACCTGTGGGATCGGCGGCGTTGCCTGGCCAGGTTCGCTGCCCTGGCCGCCGCGGGGCTTGCTCCTGTCCTCACCGGCCCGCGGCGGCTGGGCACCCGGCTCGCCGCCGCGCGGCTCGCCCGCGAGCTGCTCCCCCTGCTCGGACGGTGATGCCGCCGGCTCGCCCGGCCGGGGCTTGCCCGGCTGGCCTGGCTGCGGCTGGCTCGGCGACCCCTCTGTCGCGCGCTTGGCCGCCGCCGCCTGGTCGAGCAGATCGGCCACGCCCGGCATCCGGTTGGCGGCGATCTCTCCGAGCGTCTGCAGGTCCTCGGCGAGCCGCTCGAGCGTGTCGGCCTCGAAGTCGGGATTCTTCATCGCCTCGCGGACCAGCTCCGCCCCCTCCTCCACGAGCCGCTCGAGCCGCCGGGCGTTGGCCTCCTCCGCGGCGGCCTGGCCCGCCAGCTGAGACCGCACGTCGTCGTCGAGCAGCCGCTCGGTGGGAAGCGCCCGCAGTTCCTTGTTCACGCCCAACAGCGCCATCTCGCGGTCGCGGACCTCGCTGGCCCGCTGCCGAAACTGGGCGAGCCGGGTGTTGAGCACCAGGGCGTGCTCCGCCTTGTCCACTACGTAGATCAAAAGCGGCGTCGACGTGGCTCGGGGCCGGCCGGGCTTGTAGTCCTCGGCGAAGGCCCGGAGGAAGATCGGCTGCGGGGTGATGCCGAGCGCCGCCGGGCAGAACGTCGCCGCCGCCTCGATGCTCTCCACGTCGCTGCCCCCGGCCTTGAGCACCCGCTCGCCGCGGGTGCGGGCCGCGGGATCCTCGCCGGCCGACGCGTCGGCGAGCCCCTCCCACTCGAGGCCCACCCTGCGGATCCCGAAGTCGTCGCGGACGGCCACGCGGAAGCGCAGCGTGTCGGTGTCGAGCAGGATGTCGCGGTTGGCCGGCAGATCGAGCGCCACCACCGTGGGCGGCTCGTCGGAACGCGGCAGGATCGAGAGCGTGAGCGGCTTCGCGCCGGCGAGGCCGTGTCGATCCCGCCAGGCGATCTCCAGCACCGATTCGGCGGCCGCCTCGCGGGGTGCGGTGCGCACCGTGGTGCCGACCGGCTCGACCGGCGCGCCATCCACCGTCGCCGACTCGAGCTCCCGGTCGGCCGTGGCCGCGACCGTGATCCGGCTGCCCGCGAGCGGCGCGATCGTGCCGCCGCGCACCTCCTGCCGCAGGAGGCCCTCGCGGCCCAGGTAGGCCGGCAACTCGATCTCGGCCACGAGCCCGGTGATCTCGGGCCTGAGCATGGGCGCCAGCCGCGTCCGCTGCCGCCAATCGCCCGCGGCCACGCTGACGGTGGCCGGCGCGATCTGGGGCGGCACGGCGATCGTGTAGCGGTCGGCCGCCAGCTCGCCTTCGAGCTTCGGCTGCCCGCCGATGCGCACGCTCGCCCGGCCAGGCCGGGCCCGGGTCGCCTCGGTCAGGCGCACTTCGAGTTCGGCCGGTTCGCCGTGCGGCACGACGATCGTGTCGGGCAGCGGCTCGACGCGGGTGAAGGTGAACCGCTCGACCGGCCACCACGGGGCGAGGAACCGCGCCCAGGCGTTGGCCGCTGCATCGGGCACAAGCGCGACCGCCGCCGCGGCCAGGCAGGCCGGCAGGGCGGCCGCGAGCAGCCAGGCCCGGTGCCGGGGCCGGGGGATGGCGGAAGAAAAGTCGACGCCACGGGCGCGGTCGGCCACCTGCGCAACGGCCGCCCGCCGCAGCGTATCGGATGCCCCGGCGGCCGCGGTCGGCGCGTCGGCCGACCGCACCAACTCGATGATGCCGAGCAGTTGGTCGCCGACCGAGGGAAACCGTCGCCCGATGAGCCGAGCCACCTGCTCGAGCCCGCGATGCCCCCAGATCCAGCGGCGGAAGGCGAGCGGCACCGCGAAGCAGGCGGCGGCGGCCGCGGCGAACGCCGCGAACCGCACCCACCCCGGCGTCTCCGTGAGCCGGTCGAGCGTGAACACCACCAGGTAGCCCGCGAGCACGCCCACGACGGCGGCCGCCACCGCCTCGAGCAGCTTGATCCGCCAGACCCGGCCGCGAAAGGCGTAGAGCCGCCGCTCGAGGTCGACGGGCAGCCTGATCCCAGCGGCCGGTTCACGATGCTCGGCGTTCACGTGGTGCGCTCCTGCGGCCCGGCCGCCCGCGACCGCCGGCCCGCCACAGGCATTATCGCCGCGCCGCCGGGCGGCGTCACGGGAAGGTTCATACGAGCCCCTGGCGCTTGCGGCCCACCCAGAACAGGCCCAAGAGCCCCACGAGCGCCACCGCCACCAGCGGGTGACACCAGAGCTGCAGCCGGCGCACCTCCGGCGGGGATTCCGGCAGTTCGGCGAGCGCCGCCACCAGGCCGGCCACCTCGTCGGGAGGCACGACGCGGCCCCGCGTCACCTGGGCGATCTCGGCGAGCACCTCGGGCCGGGCCACCGCCCCGATGCCCTCCTCGGCGGAGCCCTGGACGAAGACCGAGGCATCGAGCGAGTCGGTCGTCTCGCGACAGGTGAGCGTCACGTCGTGCCGGCCGGGCTCCACGGGCGAGAACGAGCCCGAGAACACGCCCCACTCCGAGTCGCCCGCCGGCGGCAGGAAGCGGACCGTCTCGACTCGGCCCGACGGGGCCGTGATCCGGGCGGCCACCTCGCCGCGGACGAGGGGCTCCCCCGACGTCGTCGCCACGCGGGCGTCGAGGGTGATCGCCTGACCGAGTTCGGGCTGTTCCGGCGCGAACGAGAGGCTCATCCGCTCCCCCTTGGCCATGTTCCGCCGGTAGGCCATCCACCGGACCACCTGCCCCCAGAAGCGGTAGTGGTATTGATCCTCGACGCCCTTCCGCCAGCGCCAGGCGCCGTCGGTCGCCATGAAGAGCACCTTGCCGGCACCGTAGGTACGGGTGACGAGCAGCGGGATCCGGCCGGAGGCGTTGGTCGCGTCCTCGTGCACCGCCAGCACCTCGCTGCCGGCCTTGGCCCGGAGCACCGGTCCGTACCACTGCGCGCCCGGCAGGCTCTCCCAGATGGCGATGTTCTCGCTCGTGGAATCGGCGAGCTTCGTGAGCAGGCTCTTGCGGCCCGCCTCGGTGAGCACCATCCGCCGCGGTCCCTCGGTCGAAGTGCCGCCGACGTCGGCCGGGTCGATCACCACCGGCAGCAGGTCCTCGAGCGCCGTGCCGATGAGCGACGCCTGCTCCCCGCGCACGCCGGGCATGAACACGAGGCCGCTGGCCTGATACTCGACGAGTCCCTTGAGCAGCCGGCAATCCTCCTCGGTGAGCTGCCCGGCCCCCACGCCGACGTCGCCCAGAAACACGACGTCGTACGTGGAGAGCTCGTCGAGACCGGTGGGAAACTGCTGGATGTAGTCCTTGTTGCCCCCGCCGCGCTTGCTGAGCCCCGGCTGGAAAAGCAGGCAGGACACCTCGACACCCGGATCGCGTGAGAGGGCGTTCCTCAGGTAGCGATACTCCCAGCGCGGCACGCTTTCGACCACCAGCACCTTGAGCTGCTCCCGGCGGATCGCGATCGGCGCGGTCCGCTGGTTGTTGTCGCGGAGCAGTTCGCCCTCCTCCTCCGGGAGCGTGAGCGTGAGCGTGTAGTCCCCCTCGGCGGGCGGCGTCCAGGAGATCCACTCGGTGACCGTGGCCATCGGCGGCAGGCGGATGTCCTTGCGGATGCTCTCGCCGGAGCTGGCGGCGAGCGTCGCCGGCACCACGCGTTCGGTCGGCAGCGACGACCGCACCGTGAAGGGCACGCGAACGGGCTTGCCGGTGACGCCCACCGTGGGGCAATCGAGGCTCACAAGCTCGAGGTCGGGCAGCTTCGTCTGACTGCCGGCCGGCACGGAGAAGACCGGCACCTGCCGCAGCCGCAGCCGCCGGGCGGCCTCGACGGGCGCGGCACCCGCCGTCCAGTCGCCGTCGCTCGCGAGCACCACGGCCCGCAGGCTCTCGAAGCGTTCGGCGGCGGACACGAGCGCCGCCTCGAGGTCCGTGCCGGCGGCGTCGGCCGCTCCCGAGAAGGGCTCGATCACCACCCGAAACCGCTCTTCGAGCGGCCGCCAGAAGTCGTCCCCGGCGAGCCCGGAGACCGCCTCCCGCCGCGACCGCGGCCCGCCGCCATCGCCCATCACGTCGCGGGTGTCCATGCTGCGGGAGGCGTCGACGAGCACGGCCACCACCGGCTGCTCGGCGGGACGAAACGCCTCCACCCACTCCGGCTGGTTCAGCAGCACGGCGACCACGGCCGCGATCGCCACGCGCAGCAGTTCGACCAAGCCGATGCCGGTGGCGTAGCCGCTGCGCCGCCAGGTGAGCAGGGCGACGATCACCGTGGCCACGACCAGGAGCGTCGAGATCGCGAGCGTCCAGGGCGTCGTGAAGAATCGCAGTCCTTCGAGGCTGGAGGCAGCGGTCATGCGGCGGCCTCCAGCGGCGCCGGCATGCCCGCCGCCCGCCGCCGCGGCAGGCTCAAGAGCCCCTCGCCCACGAGCGCAAGCAGCATCGCGATCAGGAAGGCCCGCCAGATCTCCTGCACGAGGCTGTCGCCGCGGCCGGCGGTGCCCTCCAGCCGCGTGAACGACAACCCGCGGAACAGGGCGTCGATCCGGTCGGGCGACGCCACGGACGACGCGTCCTCGGGCAGCGATCGATTGACGGCGACCAGCCGGTCCTCGGCCGCGTACACGCCGGCCTCGAGCCCCGCCTCCGTGGAGATGCCGTCGACGCTGCCGGCCACCCGCGCCCAGCGGCGACCGGCCGGGTCGCCGGCCAGGAAGCGGGCCGCGTCCGGCCCGGCCTCGAACTGGCGGGCGCCGGCCAGGGGTTCGAGCCCACGGTCGATGGCCCGCTGCAGCATCGCGTAGAGCACGATGCCCTCGCCGGCGAGCGTCGAATCTCCCGGCCGCGGCAGCGTGGCACAGAAGGAGATCCCGCGGCCGTCGGCCACCCGGGCCACGAGCGGCACGCCGTCGGGCAGGGCCGCGAGCGGTACCACGTCGCCGGCCAGGCTGCACGACCGGCGGATCTCGAGTTCCCCCAGCGGCAGCGCGCCGCCGGAGAGGGTGTTGGCGAGGAGATCCTCGTCGCTCCGCCACTGCTGGGGATGAACCGGCTCCGGGTGCGTCGTCCACTCGCCCCACGAGACGCCGGCGAAGGACGTGTCATCGGCCGTCTCGGGAGGGAAAAAGATCGCCTGCCCGCCGCGGGCCACGAAGCCCTCGACGAGTTCGGCGTCGCGGCCCGCCGGCAGCGGCCCCTGCCAGACGAGCAGGGCGGCCTCGTTCCAGCCGGCCGTCGCCAGGCTCCCGCGGGGCACCGCATCCACCCGCGCCGTCAGCTCCTTGCTCGGCGGGATCGACGCCGCCAACTCCAGCACGCGCCCCGCGGCCGCCTCCTCAGCGACCACGAGCGAGACCCGCGGCGGCGGCGCGTCGAAGACGAAGAAGAACTCGTTGTCGGCCGCGCAGGTGTCGGCGGGGATCGAAACCCTGCCAAAGCCCCGGGCCTCCGCGCCACGGCCCAGCGGCAGGGCATGGTTGGCCAGCACCGTCTCGCGGCCGGAGAGCGGCAGCTCGACGCTCGTGGCGACCCCGCCGATCTCGAACTTCAACGGCACGCTCGCCGGGCCGGCCTCGTCCTGCCTGGTCACCACCACCGTGACCAACAGCTCACGCTCGTCCCGCCGCCGCTCGAGCCGCGCCTCGGTGACGCGCACGGCGAGGTTGCCGGCTGGCGGCTCGTCGAAGTCGACCAGTTGGAAGCGGACCTGCTGGGGGAGCTTGGCGAAGGCGTCGCGGAGTTCCGCCCAGCCCCCCTCCTCGAGCCGCCAGTCGTTGGCGCGGGAGTCGGAGCAGATCCAGATCTCGGCGGTGCCGGCGGCATTCTCGCGGAGATGGTCGTAGGCCGCCTGCAGCATGCCGGGGATGTCGGCCGAGGCGGCGAGCGGACCGCCCGCCGGCAGGTCGGCGAGCGCCGCCGGGGGGACCTCCTGGAGCGTGCCGTCGGCCGCCACCACCAGGCACCGCTGCGGCGCGAGCGTGGCGAGCGACTCGGCCAGTTGGCCGCGGCCGGTATCGAGCTTCGTGGCCGCCGCCGACCCGCCCCGGGCCTGCATCGACGGACTGCGGTCGAGCACGACGACGGCGGTGTCGGGCCGCGCCCCGCCGGCCAGAGCCAGCCAGCCCCGCGAGAGCGGCCGGGCGATCGCCAGGATCAGCGTCGCCACCGCCAGCATCCGCAGGAGCATGATCAGCCAATGCCGCAGCCGCGAGGTGCCGCTCGAGAGCGCCTTGGCCGCCAGCAGGAACATCATCCCGCCCCACTGCACGGTCTGGAAGCGCCGCTGGTTGATGAGATGGATGATCAAGGGCAGCGCCACCAGCGGCAGCGCCAGGAGCAGCCAGGGCTGGAGAAACGTCATCGCAGCCCCCTGGCCGCCGCCCGGCCGACGAGGAACCGGGCCAGCACCTGCTCGTAGGGCTCGTCGGTGAGCACGCGGTGGTAGTCGATGCCCGATTCGAGCACGATCTGCCGCAGGCTCTCGAGGTAGGCGGCCACGGCGCGGTGGTAGCGGTCGGCGATCTCGACCGGATCGGCGAAGATCGAGCCGCCCCCCTCGAGGTCGAGAAACCGGGTGGGCCGCTGGAAGGTGAAGGCCAGCTCCTGGGGGTCGAGGAGGTGGAACACCGCCACGTCGTGCCGGCGAAACCTGAGATGCCCGAACGCCGAGGCCAGCTCGGCCGGCTCGGTGAACAGGTCGGAGACGATCACCACCAGCGCCCGCTGGCGGACCGTCTCGGCCAGTTCGTGGAGCACCTGGCAGAGGCCGGTCGTGCCCTGCGGCTTCGCCTCCTCGAGCACGTCGAACACCAGCCGCAGATGGGCGGGGCTCCGCCGCGGGGGCAGCGTGCGGACGATGCCACCGGCGGCGCAGGCGATGCCGACGGCGTCGCCCTGCTGGCTGGCCAGATACCCGAGCGTCCCGCAGATCCGGCGGGCGTAGTCGATCTTCGCCAGGGGCTGGGCCGCGGCCGTCGGCTTCGTCGACCGATAGGCCATCGAACCGCTCGTATCCACCACGAGACAGAGCCGCAGGTTCGTGTCGGCCTCGTACTCCTTGACGTAGTAGCGGTCGGAGCGGCCGAAGGCCCGCCAATCGAGCCGCCTCAGGTCGTCGCCGGGCACGTACTTGCGGTACTCGGCGAACTCGACGCTCGAGCCCCGGTGCGGGCTGGCATGCCGGCCCGACACGCTCCCGACCATCGGCCGGCGGGACAGCAACGGCACGCCGGCCAGCCGCGAGAGCACGGCCGGGTCGAGAAAGTCGCGGGGCTGGCGGTCGGACAACATCGGGGCGGCCTCAGCCCGCCTGCTCGGCGATGGTCTCCTTGACCAGGCGGGCGACGATCTGCCGGGCGTCGATTCCCTCGGCCTGGGCCGCGAACGTCGTGATCAGCCGGTGCGTGAGCACTGGCGCCGCCACCGCCTCCACATCCTCGAGCCGCGCCATGTAACTGCCGGCGAGGGCCGCCCGCGACTTGGCGCCGAGCACGAGGTACTGCACGGCGCGCGGGCCGGCACCCCACGCGACCAAGGGCTTGAGCCAGGCCGGCGCGGTCTCGCCCCGCGGCCTCGTCCGGCGGACCAGCCGCGCGGCGAACTCGTAGATGTGGTCGGGCACGGGCACCCGGCGGACGAGCTCCTGGTAGGCGATGATCTCGGGCCCGGTGAGCACGTGATCGAGCGTCGGCGGAGCGGCCCCCGTCGTCGTGCGGGCGATCGCCACCTCCTCGTCCTCGTTCGGATAGTCGAGCTCGACCAGGAACATGAAGCGGTCGAGTTGCGCCTCGGGCAGGGGATAGGTGCCCTCCTGCTCGACCGGGTTCTGCGTGGCCAGGACGAAGAACGGCGGGTCGAGCCGGAACGTCTTGCCGACCACGGTGACCCGGTGCTCCTGCATCGCTTCGAGCATCGCCGCCTGCGTCTTCGGCGGTGCCCGGTTGATCTCGTCGGCCAGCACGATGTTGGCGAAGACGGGGCCGGGCACGAAATGGAACTCGCGGCGGCCGTCGCCCGTCTCCTGCAGGATGTCGGTGCCGGTGATGTCCATCGGCATGAGATCCGGCGTGAACTGGATGCGGCTGTACTTCAGCGATACGCACTCGGCGAGCTTGCTGACCAGGAGCGTCTTGGCGAGGCCCGGAACGCCCATCAACAGCGAGTGGCCGCGGGCGAACAGGCAGATCGTGAGCCGGTGGATCGTCTCCTCCTGCCCGATGATCACCCTGGCGAGTTCGGCCTTGAGGCGGGCGTGAATCTCGCGGAGGCGGTCGATCGCGGCGACGTCGTCGTCGCCGAGCCGCGGGGTCGCGGCGGAAGCGGTGGCCATGCGGAACGTCTCGGGGATGAACGGGCGAGGGCCGCCGCCGGATTCCCGACGGCGGCCCTCCAGTATGACTCCTCACGGGCGGGCTTGCACGAACCCGACGCGGGCCGCTCAAACCATTCCCGGAACCGCCTCACTCCGGCAGGATGACCGCGTCGATCACGTGGATCACGCCGTTGGAGCAGGGGATGTCGGTCTTCACGACCTTCGCCCCGTCGATCATCACGGTCGCGCCATCGACCTTGATCGTGGCCGCCTTGCCCTGCACCGTCTTGGCCTCGGTGAGCTTCATCACGTCGGCCGCCATCACCTTGCCCGGGACGACGTGGTAGGTGAGGATCCCGGCGAGCTTCGCCTTGTTCTCGGGCTTCAGCAGTTCGGCCACCGTGCCCTCGGGCAGCTTCGCGAACGCCGCGTCGGTCGGGGCGAAGACGGTGAACGGACCGGCTCCCTTGAGGGTCTCGACCAGACCGGCCGCCTTCACGGCCGCGACGAGCGTGGTGAAGTCGCCGGCGGCGACGGCCGTGTCGACGATGTCCTTGGACTGGGCCTGGTAGGCCACCGTCTGCACGTGGCCCGCCGTCGCCTCCCTGGCCAGCCGCTGCTGCTTGGCGACCGGGCACTCGTCGGCACCCCCCAGGCTGCCGACCAGCGCCGTGGCCAGCCCCGTCACCGCGGTCATGAACATGTTTCGGATCCGCATTGCACACCTCGTTGTTCGGGCCGCAGCCGCGGCCGAGCTTGAACCACCGCGCCGCCGGACCTCCCGCCGGCGCCAGCACCAATTGGCCAGAGGCGTTGTAGACGGCTGGCCGCGATCGAACACCGCCCGGCGCGGAATGGGCCGTCGGGTTACGCGGCGCGGCGACTGCGGGCCTCGGCCGTCGGCGGGGCCGCCACCGGCCGCACGCGGGGGAAGAGCCCTTCGCGGTGCCCGTGACCGAGGAGCCGCGACCAGCCCGCGAGCAGGGCCGTCACCAGGCCATCGCCGAACCGGTGCCGCCGGCCGTAGATCACCAGCTGGCTCGGATTGAGGAACAGCCGATCGTGCCCGAGGGCGATCAGGGAGCGGTGGAAGTTGGCATGCTCCAGTTCGGCCCCCGCGTAGCTGCCGGCCCGGTAGGCCTCCATCGTGTAGATGCCCAGTCCCCCGAAGCAGCTCGTCACGGGCACGAGCGGCCCGCCGCGCTCCCAGACCATCCCGGCGGCAGCCGCGGTCGACAGCGGCGTCAGATCCGCGTCGAACCGCAGGGCCCACGTGTCGTACTGCCTGAGGACGTTCATCCGCAGGCCGTGGCGGCGGCAGATCAGGCCATTGGAGCCGACGAAATCCCAGCCCGGTTGGCCGAAGCTGCTGGCGATCCCGTCGATGCTGAAGCCCCCCTGGACGTCGAAGTCGATCACGATCACGGCGTCGAAGTGGCCGAATCGCTCGAGCACGCGCTCCTGGCAACGGCCGCGGTAAAGCGCCATGCGGGCGGCCCGGTCGAGGCAGCGGGTGGCGGGATTGACCGGGTCGTCACGGACCTCGCTGATGGCCTCGACGCGGCTGTTGCCCGCGGCCCAGCGGGCCAGGAGCAGCCGGGTGTTGTCGCTGGAATCATTCTCGTAGACGATCACGCCGGCCTCGGCGAAGCAGCGGGCCAGGTTCTCGATCCGCCGGATGGTCAGGGGCAGGATCGCCCCCACGTTGCGGGCCAGCCCCGTGATCACCACCCGGCTCGTCGCCATCAGGGCATAGCCGCGCCGGCAGGCGGCGAAGTAGTCGTCGGCTCCGTCCGCGGAGGGCGGAAACGCCTGCTCCGGAAAGATCGGCCCGCCGAAGTCCGCCGCATCGAGCGGCCCAGGACCTTGCATTGCCAACCCGGCTCGCCGAGGTTTCATGGACGCCTCGCCTCCCCGGTGCGCAGACCGACCGGCCGGGCGAGCCGGCGGAGCCGGCGGAGCGGACCGCGAAACGGGCTGCCGCGATGGATGGCGGCCACCGCCGGCGTGATCGGACCCAGGCCGACCACGGTGCGCGACGGCGGCGCGGGCCGGCGGGGCGCGAGCTCCGACGCGAGTTCGAGATAGCGCCTGGCCTGGGTGCGACAGTCCCATTCGGCCTCGGCCCGCTGGCGGGCCGCAAGGGCGGCGGCCTTCACCCGCGCGGGTTCCGTGACACACGCGACGAGCGCCGCGGCGGCCGCCGTGACATCGTCGATGCCCACGAGCCAGCCCTCGACCCCGTCGGTGATCATCTCGGGGTGGCCGCCGGCCCGGGTCGCGATCACCGGCAGGCCACAGGCCAGGGCCTCCATCACCGTGTTGGGCAGATTGTCCTCCCGGGCCATGGAGATGTGGAGGTCGCAGGCATGCGCCGCCGCCAAGACTCCCGCCTCGTCGAGCGGCCCAAGGTGCCGGCAGGCGACGTCCGGAATCTCGACCGCACCGGAACCGTAGGTGACGACGAGCGGGCGCGGACCGATGCCCGCGGCGGCCAGGCGGGAGGCCGCCAAGCCGACGGCCCGCGCGGCCTCGGCCGCGGCCTTGCGCCGCTCACCGAGCGAGACGCTGCCCAGCAGGATGCCGAGGCCCTCGGCGGGCAGCCCCAGCCGCCTGCGGGCCACGGCGCGGTCGCCCGGCGCATAGCGCACAAGATCGATGCCGTTGGGGATCACGCGCACCTCGTGCGCTCCGGGATCGAAGACGCTCCCGCGCACAAGCTCGCCGGCCAGCCACCGGCTCGGCGCGACGAAGGTCAGTGGGATGCCGCGGAGCCGGCGGCGGCCACGGGCCAGCACCCGCGGCGGCAGGGCCTCGAGCGCGGCGGAGAGCTGCGGACAGTCCTGGCAGCCGGCGGTGAAGCCCGTGCAGCCGCTCGCATAGTGACAGCCCCCCGTGAAGGGCCGCATGTCGTGCAGCGTCCAGACCACCGGCCGGCCCGACTCGACGATCCGCCGCACGCCCGCGGCCGCGAGGAAGCCGGCCACCCAGTGCACGTTGACCAGGTCGGCGGCGGCCACCGCCGGATGGCAGGCGACGTCCCAGGCGGGCCAGTCGGCCGTGAACATCGTGTTGGAGAGCGGCGTGCGGGCCCCGCGAATGCCGCGGCGGACCCGCCGCTCGAGCCGCCGTGCCGCAGGCGGCAGCGGCCCGCACGCCTCACGGGTGACCACGTCGACCGTGCCGCCGGCGGCTCGCAGGGCGGCGGCCAGCCGCTCGAGTGCGATCGCCGCACCGCCGGCCCGCCCGGCGTGCGTGGCCAGGCAGGCGATCCGCGGCAGGTGGTGGTCGCGACGGTCGCTCACGGCCGCACTCCCTCCACGTAGAGCGAGTCCGGCTTCCGGGGGCGGCCATGCTCGTCCGCGTCGAGGCGGGCGGCGGCGAAGCCTGGAATCCGCGAGCCGACCGCGTCGCAGGGGAAGACATCCCGAAAGCCCGCCTCGGTGAGCAGATCGACGAGCGACACGCGGTCGTACATCCAGCGATGCCGCTCGCCGCGGGCGGCATAGCGGGCGGCGGCCCGCGGCGGCGGCGGCTCGGCCCTGAAGATCTCCGTGGCGCCGAGCGGCTCCTCGCCGGCGGTGACGCGGGCGGCGGCGGCCGCGGCGATCCCCGCGGCGGCCTCGTCGCCCAGCCGCCGCTCGATGAACGGCCGGGCGGGCACGGGATCGCACGACCACCAGCGGCGCATCAGGCCGCCGGGCGTGGCGCGAACGAGCTGGTCGAGCAACTCGACCGTCATCCAGCGATGCTCCCAGCGCGCCTCGGGTGTGGCCGCCGCGGCCGCCCTGTCGAGGCTCGCAAGGTAGGCCCGGGCGATGCCCTCGAGATCCGGCACCACGATCCGCACCACGCCCCCCGGCGCGAGCAGCCGGTGGATCTCGGCCACCACGCGCCGCGCCTCGAGCGGCTCGAGATGCTCGAGCACGTGCGCCGCGTAGATCCCCCGGAAACTGCCCGCCGCGAAGGGCAGCGGTCGGCGGATGTCGCAGGCCAGGACGTCGGGGCCCGCCGGCACGAGATCGACGTTCGTCCAGTCGGGATGCCGGCGGCCGCCGCAGCCGAGGTTCAACAGCGGCCGGGGCGGGGCGGCGGGGGCACGACGGGTGGGGGCGAAGCGGATCACGAGGGAGTGCCGGGGAGGGATCGGCTCACGGGTCGATCTTGATCGCGAGCCGGCCCGTGTAGTCGATCCGGGACAGGAACAGCCGCGTGCCGGTGCTGGCGAGGTATTCGTCGACGGCACGCCGGGCGCCCTGCCAGTGGCCGTAGTCGTCGATGATCAGGACGCCACCCACGGCCAGCCGCGGGAAGAGGTGCTCGAGCTCGTGCCGCGTCGACTCGTACCAGTCGGTGTCGAGCCGCAGGACGGCGATCCGCTCGGGGGCGTGCGCGGGAATCGTCTCCTCGACCCGGCCCGGCACGAATCGCACGAACTTGGCGGGGTAGCCTGTCGAGAGCACGTTGGCCCGCACGTCCTCGAGCGGGCTCCAGGCCCACGTGTCGCCGGTCTGCCGGTCCTCGGCGGCCAAGAGCCCCGCGGCCGGGACCCCGGCGATGTCACGGTCGACGTCGCCGGGCGGCGGCATGCCCTCGAAGGTGTCGAACAGGTGCAGGGTCCGCCGCTCGCCGAGTTCCAAAAGCGCGAGCGCCGCGGCCATCATGCTGCCGCCCCGCCACACGCCGCACTCGACGATGTCGCCGGGAATGCGGTGGCGGCAGGCGTGCCGGACCGCGTCCCGCAGGGCCACGATCCGTTCGGGGCTCGTCATCGTGAAGGGGGCGACCGCCTCGACGATCGCCCGCGTCGCGGCGTCGATGTCGGGCGGCAGGCTCCGCGACCGGTCGGGGCGGGACGACTTGAAGAGATTGGGCATCCGCATCGATCGCGTGCTTCTTCGGTGCGCTGTCGGGCCTCGGCGCGGGCGAAGGCGGCCCAAAGACCCCCTCGTCGGCGGCCGCCGCGCAGGCAGCGAGCGGGGCTATCCCAGACCACCCGGCCCGGCCGCAAGCCCGCCTCGCTCCGGAGCGTCCCGGGTCGGCCGGGCGTCAGCCCGGCAGGCCACCCAGCCTGCGCAGCCTGCCCGCGGTGACGAGCCCGGCGAGCCCCAGGCCGCAGGCGGTCGGGAGCGCCCACCGCCATCGGACCGCCGGCGACGGGCCCTCGAGCAGGGGCACCTCGGCGACGAGCACGCCCTCGCCGCCGAGCGGCAGCCGTGAGACGATCCGGCCGGCCGCGTCGATCACGCAGGTTTCGCCGGTCGAACTCGCGCGGACGAGGCAGCGACGGCATTCGATGGCCCGCTGCTGCGCGAGCAGGCGATGCTGGCGGAGCGTGAGCGGATTGGTGAACGCGGCCCCGTGGATCAGCGAGACGAGCAGGTTGGCCGAGTCGGCGGTGAGCGAGGCGGCGGCCGAGGGGACCATGTCCTCGTAGCACAAAAGCGCGCCGATGCGCGCCGGTCCGCACGCGATCGGAGCCGCCCGTTCGCCGACGTCATAGGCCGTCTCCATCGGAAACGAGAGCCGCAGCTCGGGGATCACGTCGGCGAAGGGCACGTATTCGCCGAACGGCATCAGGTGTCGCTTGTGGTAGCAGCCGACGAGCCGCTCGCTCGTGTCGACGAGGAGGGCCGCCTGGAAGATCTCGGTCGGCCGCTCCCGGAAGCCGCGATAGATCCGCCCGCCCAAGAGGAGCGGACAGGCCGGCTCGGGCAGCGGCCTCAAGCCCCGCTGCGGCTTGCGGGATCGCCTGAAGATCTCGGCCTCGTCCGCGAAGCTGTCGAGCCCCTCCTCGTACGAGCCCCCGCTGCACTCCGGCCAGCAGACGAGTTCGGGGGATGTCGCGCCGCCGCAGGCCTCGCGGGTCAGGCGTTGCAGGCGGTCGATACCGTCGGCCGCATCGGGATCGGCCTGGACGATGGCCAGCCGGATTTTCGGGGCCGCCGCCATCCGCGCCTCGAGGCGGCCGATGGCGAGGCTGCCGAGCGCGAGGTTGGCCCCAGTCACGACGAGCGCCGCCATTGCGGGGGCCGTGAGACGGCGGCCGCCCGGGCCCACCGCGCACGAGACCAG
>JBJTAA010000263.1:0-3733 GCA_046090525.1 Planctomycetota bacterium | reverse complement strand
CTCCGGGACGCCCTCGAGATCGGCGACCTGGCGACCAGTTTGGGCGTCACGGCGACTGCTGTCCGCCAGCGGCTCGACCGGCTGATGCGGTCCGGGCTCGTGGAGCGGACCACGGTCTCCAAGCCCCGTGGCCGGCCGTCTCATGCCTACAGCCTCACCGCTACTGGCCGCCGCGTGGGCGGGGACAACTTCCGCGATTTGGCCCTGGTCTTGTGGCGTGAAATCCGCGGCATCCGCGATCCGCAGGTGCGGTCGGGCCTGCTTGGCCGAATCGGGGCCGCCCTGGCGACCGGCTATCGCGAGCGGGTCGCAGGCGACTCGCCGGCCGAGCGGCTCGCCAGCGTCGCGAGCCTGCTGCAGGAGCGGGATATCTGCTGCTCGGTGGCCCATGCCGAGGCGTCCGGGGGCCTGCCCGTGCTCACGAGCCATGCGTGCCCCTATCCCGATCTCGCCGAAGAAGACCGTGGCATCTGCGCCGCCGAACGTCTGATGCTCCAGGAACTCGTCGGAGCCAACGTGCGGCTCGCCGATTGCCGGCTCGATGGCGGCTCGGTGTGCCGGTTCGTCGCCGGCGAGCGGAACGACGGCAATCCGGCCGACGGCACTTGCACATCCGGCGGTTAACGCGTCGAATGCCGAGCGGTATGTCGATTTGACACACACAGCCCAGCGAAAAATCACTCCACCGAGCCACCGAAGGAGCCAGCCGTGACCGTCACCACCCTGCAACCGCCAGCCGTCCCTCAGGTCGGCGGCCGGCCCTGGATCGAGGGCCGCTTCGAGGAGAATCTCGTCCTGACCACGGTCGAGCAGGCGATCAACTGGGCGCGGCAGTCGAGCATCTGGCCGATGACCTTCGGGCTGGCGTGCTGCGCGATCGAGATGATGGCCGCCGGCGCCAGCCGCTACGACCTCGACCGCTTCGGGGCGGGCGCCTTCCGGGCCACGCCGCGTCAGGCGGACCTGATGATCGTGGCCGGCACCGTCACCTACAAGATGGCCAGCCGCGTCCGCCGGCTCTACAACCTGATGCCCGACCCCAAGTACGTGATCGCGATGGGCGCCTGCACGACCGGTGGCGGCCCGTACTTCAAGTGGGGCTATCACGTCGTGAAGGGCGTCGACCTGGTCGTGCCCGTCGACGTCTACGTGCCGGGCTGTCCGCCGCGGCCGGAGAGCCTGCTCGAGGGGCTGATGCGGATCCAGGACAAGATCCAGGGCCAGCGGATCGCCAAGCGTAAGGACGGGCTGGGCAAGGTGGCCGACGAACTGCCCGTGCCGCACCACTCGGGCTACGTCGCGCCCGCGGTGGCTTCCGAGGAGCTCGTCTTCGACCACCAGAAACTGACCGGCTGACCCCCCACCCGCGCGATCGCGCCCGAGGAAAAGAGACGGACCATGAGCCAGGCGAAGGACAGGATCGTGATCAAGAACCTCCACGTCCGCGTGGAGGAGACCGACATCCTCCGGGGAGTCGATCTCGAGATCGGCCGTGGCGAGGTACACGCCCTGATGGGCCCCAACGGCTCGGGCAAGAGCACGCTGGGCTACGCCATCATGGGGCATCCGGGCTATGAGGTGACGGCCGGCTCGATCGAGCTCGTCGACGCCGACGGCACGCGGCACGACGTCCTGGCGATGGAGCCGGACGAGCGGGCCCGGCTGGGCATCTTCCTCGCCTTCCAGCGGCCGATGTCGATTCCCGGCGTGCGGCTGGCCGAGTTTCTCCGGCATGCGGTGACCAACGTCCGCAACCCCGACCGCAAGGAGGGGGAGGAACTGATGCCGATGAAGGAGTTTCGCTCGGAGCTGAAGGCCAAGATGGCCGAGCTTTCGATCGATCCCGACTTCGCCCGCCGCTACGTCAACGACGGCTTCTCCGGCGGCGAGATGAAGCGGGCCGAGATCCTCCAGCTCGCCATGCTGCAGCCCCGGTTCGCGATCCTCGACGAGACCGACAGCGGCCTCGATGCCGACGCCGTCCGCCTGGCCAGCCAGAGCATCGCGAAGATCGGCAGCGGCGGCGGCGAGGCGAGTCACCAGATGGGGATTCTGATCATCACCCACCACGAGCAGCTGCTCGAGCACAACGTGCCCCTGCAGACGCACGTCATGCTCGGCGGCCGCATCGTCGAGTCGGGCGGGCCGGAGCTGGCCGCCGAACTCCACAAGAGGGGCTACGAGCGGATCCGGGCGGCCTACCCCGAGGCCGCGGCGGTCGAGCGGGCGATGGAAGACGCGAAGGCCGAGGCGGTCTCGGCCTGACGCGGGCCGGGCCCCGAGGCGAGATCTCGACACGACACACCACGAGGAGGGCACGACGATGGCGACCGGACTGGAAGATTCTTCGACCGAGGCGCTCGGCGAGATCAACAAGTACGACTTCCGCACCGATGCCCCCACGGTCTTCAAGGCCCGCAAGGGGCTCGACGCCGAGATCGTGACGCAGATCTCGGAGATGAAGAAAGAGCCGGACTGGATGCGCGACTTCCGCCTGAAGTCGCTCGAGATCTTCCAGAGCAAGCCGATGCCCAAGTGGGGCGGCCGCCTGGGGATCGACTTTCAGGACATCTACTACTACCTCAAGCCCACCGACAAGCAGGGCAAGACCTGGGACGAGGTGCCCGAGTCGATCAAGCAGACCTTCGACCGGCTGGGCATCCCCGAGGCCGAGCGGAAGTTCCTCGCCGGCGTGAAGGCCCAGTTCGAGAGCGAGGTGGTCTATGGCTCGCTGCAGGAGGACCTCGCCAAGAAGGGCGTGATCTTCACCGACACCGACACGGCGGTGCGTGAGCACCCCGAGCTCCTGCGGGAGTACTTCGGCACGATCATCCCCCCCACCGACAACAAGTTCGCCGCACTGAACTCGGCCGTCTGGTCGGGCGGCTCGTTCATCTACGTGCCCAAGGGGGTGAAGATCGAGTTTCCGCTGCAGGCCTACTTCCGGATCAACGCGGAGAACATGGGTCAGTTCGAGCGGACGCTGATCATCGTCGACGAGGGGGCCCAGGTGCACTACGTCGAGGGCTGCACGGCCCCGATGTACTCCTCGGAGAGCCTCCACTCGGCCGTGGTCGAGATCGTGGTCAAGAAGCACGGCCGGTGCCGCTACACCACGATCCAGAACTGGGCCAACAACATCTACAACCTCGTCACCAAGCGGGCGATGGCCTACGAGGGGGCGCTGATGGAGTGGATCGACGGCAACCTCGGCAGCCAGCTGACGATGAAGTACCCGGCTGTCTACCTGATGGAGCCGGGCGCCCGCGGCGAGATCCTCTCGATCGCGTTCGCCTCGGCCGGCCAGCACCAGGATGCCGGTGCCAAGATCGTGCATGCGGCTCCCCACACCAGCGGCCGGATCGTCTCCAAGAGCATCTCCAAGAACGGCGGGCGGTCGAGCTACCGCGGCCTCGTGAAGGTGGAGCCCGGCGCGAAGAAGAGCAAGTCGAGCGTCGTCTGCGACGCCCTGATCCTCGACGGCAACAGCCGCAGTGACACTTATCCCTACATCGAGATCGAGGAGCAGGACGTCTCGATCGGCCACGAGGCGAGCGTCTCGAAGATCGGCGAGGAGCAGCTCTTCTACCTGATGAGCCGCGGGCTCACCGAGGCCGAGGCCAGCGCCATGATCGTGGGTGGGTTCATCGAGCCGCTCGTCAAGGAGCTGCCGATGGAATACGCCGTCGAGATGAACAAGCTGATCCAGCTGCAGATGGAAGGGTCGGTCGGC
>JBJTAA010000262.1:0-7989 GCA_046090525.1 Planctomycetota bacterium | reverse complement strand
CGCTCGTCGCGGGGATACCGCACCATCAGCTTGACCTCGTGGCGCCCGCGCTGGAGCCGCATCACCTCCTCGCCGTAGTAGCTGGCCCGGATCGTGCCGGCGAGGTCGGCGAGCGACACGCCGAGGGCCTCCGCCCGCGGCTTGATCTTGACCTGGTATTCCCACTTGCCGGGCCGCGAGTCGTCGTCGATGTCGATCACGCCGGGATACTGGGCGAGCCACTCCTTGCATCGCTCCACCGCGGCCTCGAGCTGCCGGACCGCCTCCGGCTCCGAGGCCGAGAGCAGCTTGAACTCGATCGTCTTGCCGCCGGGGCCGATGTTTTCGGTGCCGAAGATCAGCGACTCCACGCCCACGAACTCGCCCGCCGCCCGCCGCCACTCGCTGATGAACTCCTCGCTCGTGACCGCGCGGCTCTCGCCGTCCACGAGTTCGACGGCCACGGCGCCGACGTGGCTGCCGCTCATGCGGGCGTCGGGCCCCACCTCGCCCTGGGCGGCCACCTGTCCGACCGCCCGGTGCACGAGCGTGACGATCGGGGCGTCCGGGTCGGACATCTTCCGGGCCGTCTCGACGGCGGCGGCCTCGATCCGGCGGGTCGCGTCCTCCGTGACGGCGGCCGGCGTGCCGTCGGGGAACGAGATCTTCGCCAGGAGCCGATTGGCGTCGATCTTGGGAAAGAGCTCGAACGGCGTGATGCCGCTGCGGACGATGCCGAGCGCGACGAGCAGGATCCCGACCGCCAGGGCGAGGGTGGAATAGCGGTTGTCGAGCGCGAGCTCGAGCAGGGGCGAATAGACGTGCCGCACGAACCACTTGAGCCCCCGGTCGCAGGCCCGCTGCAGGAAGGCCACCACCGGCAGCAGCAGCCTGAGCGGGTAGAGCACGATGCCCAGGATCGTGAACACGAGGTTCTTCTCGTGGGCCAGGTGGCCGGGCAGCACGAGGGTCGACTCGCCCAGCGACATCAGCAGGGTCGTGATGAAGGCGAAGGGCATCACGGCGATGAACTTCCCCATCACGCCCGACACGAAGCAGAGCGGCAGGAACGTGATCACGGTGGTGAGCACGCTCGAGATCACGCTCGGCACCACCTCGACCGTGCCGTCGATCGCCGCCTGCACCAGCGGCTTGCCCATGCGGCGGTGCCGCTCGACGTTGTCGCTCACCACGATCGCGTCGTCCACCACGATCCCGATCGCCATCAGGAAGGCGAACATCGAGAGCATGTTGAGCGTCTGGTCGGTGCCGAACATCAGCATCCCCGTGCCCAGCATCGAGAACGGGATGCCCATGGCCACCCAGAACGCGATCTTGAGGTCGAGGAACAGGGCCAGCACCACGAACACGATCACCAGGCCCTGGAGCCCGTTGGAGATCAGCATCTCGAGCCGGTCGCGGACGTCCACCGACTGGTCGGCCCAGGTGACGAGCTCGTAGCCCGGCGGCAGGGCCGCCTCGGCCACGTAGCCCTTCACGGCCGCCACCATCGCCAGCAGGTCCTCGCTCGAGGTGCGGTCGACGGAGACGACCATCCCGGGGCGGCCGTTGATCTGGTTGGTGGAGGCGACGTCGGCGAACTCGTCGCGGACGGTCGCCAGGTCGCCCACGGTGAGCACCAAGCCGTCGGGGAGCGTGACGAGCGGCAGCTTGGCGATCTCCTCGCCGGAATACCGCTTGTTCTTCCCGCGCAGCAGGATCTCGCCGCTCTCACTGCGGATCACGCCGCCGGGCAGCTCGAGGTTCTCGCGGCGGACCATGTCGGCCACGGCCTGCAGCGAGAGGCCGTATTTGCGGAGCGTGGCCTCGGAGATCTCGATGTCGATCTCGTAGTCGCGGGCTCCCTGGAGATTCGCGGCCGACACCGCCGGCAGCGTGAGCAGGTCGTCGCGCACCGCCTCCGCCACGTCGCGAAGCTCCTCCTCGGAGACCTCGCCATGCTCCGCGGGATCGGGGGCGAGCACGCCCACCTTGATCGCCGCCGTGCGGAGCGTGACCTGCTCCACCTTGGGATCCTCGGCCAGCTCCGGGAAGCTCGGGATCCGGTCGACCTCGGAGCGGATTTCGGAGAGGGTCTTCTGCACGTCCTCGACGCTGTCGCGGAGCTCGAACACGCAGAAGCCCGCCCCCTCCTGGGCCACGCTCGTGATCTTCTTGATCCCCTCGACGCTGCGGCAGGCCTCCTCGATCTTCTGGCAGATGCCCTCCTCGACCTCCTCGGGCGTCGCGCCGGGATACGGCACCGTGACGAGCACGATCTCCAGGTCGAACTCCGGAAACACCTCGCGGCGCATCGAGGCGAACGCCATCGCGCCGACGAGCAGAATGGCGATGACCAGCGTGTTCATCGCCGGCATGTTCCGGACCGTCCAGGAAACGATCGTTCTCACGTGTCGCCCCTGCCTTCCGTGGTGGCGGTGGCAGCCGGGGTGGGCGGCGCGGCGGCGGCACGGCCCGACTCGGCCACGGCCATGCCTTCCCGGGGATGGGCGAGCTGGCTCGTGATCACGCGGTCGCCGGCGACGAGCCCGGCCGGGCCGCTCTCGAACACCGCGCGGCCCTCGGCCACTTCCACGGGCCGGGGCTCGAGGATCACGAGCCGGCCGTCGCGGACGAGCCAGACCTCGCCGCTCGGCCGCCGGGCCTCCTCGGGAATCGAGACCAGTTCATGGGGCGAGTCGACGTGCACCCGCACCTGCACGAACATGCCACGGAGGAGCGAGCGGGGCGCCCCCGCCGGCAGCTGCTCGAGTTGGGCCCCGTAGCGGTCGACGGCCCGCACCTTCGCCGGCTCCGCCACGATCACCCGGCAGGGGAGCGTGCGGGTCTTCTCGTCGAGGCCGCGCCCTTCCTGCCGGGAGAGGACGCCGTCCCACTCGTAGCGGCTCTCGCCGAGCGTGAACACCACGGTCGCGGGCGTGCCTGGCAGCGAGTGGGTGCCCCCGACCAGCGGGTCGGCCTGCGCGGCCGATCCCCAGACGCGGGCCACCTCGTCCATCTGCAGGCTGGTGCGGACCTCCGCGGCGCTCGTGTCCTCGATGGTCACGAGGGCCATGCCCTTGGCGACGTAGGAATCCTGCTCCACGTGATCTTCGACCACGACACCGGCGGTCGGCGCCACGACGCGGGTCCGGGCGAGGTCGAGCCGCGCCTTCTCGAGCATGGTCTCGGCCAGGGCCTTGGCCTCCTCGAGCCGGTGCTTCCGCTTCTGCAGGACGCGGGCCTGCCCCTGCAGGTTCGAGAGCGTGGTGGTGGCGGTCAGCTCCTCGCGGACGGCCCGGTCGTGCTCCGCCTCCGTCACGATCCGGCCCGCCTTGAGCCCGTCGAGCCGCCGCACCTCGCGCCGGGCCAGCTCCAGTTGCTGCTCCGCGAGCTGCACGGCCGTCGCGTTCTGGGCGATCTCCTCCCCCGCCTCCTCGATCGCGAGGGCCGCCTGGGTGGCCTCCCGCTCGAGCCGCGCCGCTTCCAACTCGTAGTCCCGCGGATCGATCTCGAAGAGCAACGTGCCCTTGGTGACGAAGCGGCCCGCCTTGCAGTCGGTCGCCTTGCGGAGGATCTTGCCCGGCACCTCGGCCGCCAGTGTGACCTCCCGCAGCGGCACGACCACCCCGTCGAGGGCGATCGAGATGCCGCCGGGTTCGGCCGTCGCCTCGACCGTCTCCACCGGCGTCGCGGCCGGCTTCTCCGCCTGCTTGCGTTCGGGGGGCGGCTGGCGGCCGAGCAGCGTGAACACGGCGATCCCCGCACCGAGAATGGCCAGGGGCGTCAGCCAGCCGACGAGCGTGCGAACGACATTCATGCGGAGGGCATCTCCGGGAGGTGGGCGGCGCGGCTGGCGAGCGGCGCGGCCGCGCCGAGCGCCGCCAGCGTGAAGCGGGCGACGTGGTCGGCGATCTGCGGTGGCGTGTGCAGCGACTCGATCTCACCGGGCGGCACGAGCATCCCCACGACGTCGCCGGCGACCCGGTAGAGGAAGCACTGACCGATCACGCTCAGGGCCACCCGCCGCAGGTCGGGCCCGTCGAGCCGGCCGCACGCGACTTCGTCGAGGATGGAAACCAGCAGTTCGAAGTGGGGCCGGAAGTAGTCCTCGACCAGTTCCCGGCAGGCCTCGGTGGGCTGGAGCACCTCGCGGAGCATGAGCCTGACCTGCCACGGGGGCTGGCCGAGCCCGAGCATCCGCTCGAGCATGTTCCCGACGAAGTCGCGAAGTTTGACCGGGGCCGGCGTGCCCGGCTCCCACTGCGGCTCGGGCACCTGCCGCAGCCGCTCCTCGTGGGCGTGCTTCACGCTCTCGATGTAGAGCCGCTTCTTGTCGCCGAAGTAGTAGTTGACAGCCGCCCCGTTGACGCCGGCCGCCAGGCAGATGTCGCGTATGGTGGCCGCCTCGTAGCCCTTCTCGGCGAACTCCCGGCCGGCGGCGAGCAGGATCCGATCCCGCGCGTCCCCCGAAACCGGTTCTTTTTCGGCGTTTTTTTCGCGGATTTGGTCGATCACAACGAGCCTAAGCCTCGTTTCAAACGGCTGTTTGAAGTGATTGTATAGCCAGGAAACCGCCGAGTCACGGCCGGTTTAACCGCGCGGGCAACGGGCCCCGACCGTGGGGCAGGCTTGCAGCCTGCCGAAACCGGTCTCGGATGGCGGGCGGTATCCGCGGGTTGGAAACCCGCGGCCACTTCGGATCCGGGATTCCGCGGTGCGCGTCTCGCCGGCCTCGGTTCCCTAGCCCCGCAACTGCTCCCGGTAGCGATCGAGAAAGTGGTTCGAGACCTCGGCGTTCAGCGTGCCCCAGGCCTCGTCCACGAGCGTGCCGGAGAGCAGCCCGCCGGCGGCCTTCGACGCGACGGCCCCGAGCAGGTCGGTCAGCCGCGTCACCGGGTCGCGGCCCACGAGCCGCTCGGTGTCGACGTGCACGAACTCGTTGGCCACGAGCGACAAGGTCGGGAGCTTCGGCACCGGGTCGCGGCCGTTGACGTAGCGGAAGATCCGGCCGGCGAACTCGCGATTGAAGGCGTCGCAGGCGGCCTGGTTGCCGATCATCGGGGCCCCGAAGGTGCAGACCTCGTGCACCGGCACGAACCGGCGCTTGAGCAGCCAGGCGGCGTAGAGGGCGAGCGCCCCTCCGAGGCTGTGGCCCGTGAGCCAGACCGGCCTGTCGCGTCGCTCGATCTCCTGCTCGACGGCCGCGGCGAGCGGGGGCCAGATCTCGGCGATTGCATCGGCGAAGCCCTTGTGGAACCGCGCCCCCACGCCGGCCGCGGCCAGGTCGTGCCCCAGCCGCCCCTCCGGCACCACGAGCAGGTTCACCGCGTCGGTCAGGAGAATGTCCTTCAGCCCGTCGATCGTGGCGGGCGACTCCGTGCCGCGAAACGCCACCACGACATGCTCGTCATCGGTCGCCAGCCACGCCTGCGTGTTGTCGACGCTGAAGAGCGTGGCCTCGAGGCCGAGGAGTTCCTGGAACTTCGCCTTTCCCTCCGCGGCCGGCAGATAGGCGAGGGCCGAGGCCTCGCAGAGAAAGCGGGCGTTGTCGAGGCTGCCCGGCCGCTCCTCGTCGAGCCGGAAGGGCCGCCCCGACGCCGGCCTCTCAGTTGACATACCGGCGCTCCCCGGACTCGCCGGCCGCATTCTTCCACTGCCGGAGGATCGTCGTGGGGATGCCGTTCCCCGACACGTCCAGCTGCCGCAGGCTCCGCGGCGGGGCGTCGAGGAAGCGCCGCAGGCCCTCGGGGGTGACGTTCGTGCGGGCGATCCGGAGCGTCTCGAGCGCGGACAGTCGGGCCAGCGTGGCGAGCCCCGCGTCGGTGATGGCCGTGTCGTTGAGCGTGAGCTCCCGCAGCTGCGGGAGGTCGAGCAGCAGCTCGAGCGTGTCGTCGGTCACGTCGGGGTTGCCCAGTTCCAGGATCGCGACGTCACGGGCGTCGCTCAGCACGGCGTAGTCGTCACGCTCCCAGCCGGTCAGCGTCAAGGCTCGCTCACCGTCGACGATGCGATCCCGCTCGCCCAGGCCGACGAGCCGCAGGTAGAGATTCTGGTAGGCGAAGGGCACCGCCCCCACGACGAGCCCGCCGCCGAGCAAGGCCAGCGGCACGAGCAACTGCCGCGCCCCCCGTCTGCCGAAGGCCACGGCCAGCCCCCTGCCCAGCAACCAGAAGAGCCCGACGGTCGCGGCCAGGAGGCCGACGAAGAGCAGCACGACGCCGATCTGTTCGCTCATCGTCGAATCGCCTCCGTGCGTGGTCACGTCAGCATAGCGGGACCGATCGAACGAGAGCAGTGACCAATCCCGTGACGGCGGGAATCTTGCCGGCTCTCGAAGTGGCGGCGGCATTCCATCCCGCCGAAAGCGGCCTCGGGTGGCGGGCGGATTCCGCGGGTCACAGACCCGCGGCCACTGAGCTGAGCCCAGGGGCGTTTTCCGCGGGCAAGATGCCCGCGGCTACGGTGCGCCGCCAGAGGTTCCATCGAGCGTACCCGGAGCGGGCATCCGATTGGCCGCACCTCTTAGCGGCGGGCATCCTGCCGGCTCTCGAAGTGGCGGCGGGATTCCATCCCGCCGAAAGCGGCCTCGGATGGCAAGCGGTTTCCGCGGGTCACAGACTCGCGGCCACTTCTTCTGGGGAGGCGGCCACTGTCGCAAGTCCAGTGGCCACTTCTTCCGGGATGCGGCCACTGTCGCAAGTCCCGCGGCCACTTGTGGAAATCCCGCGGCTACCCGCCGAGGATCGCCTCGGCGGCTTTGCGGCCGCTCACGAGCGCGCCGTTGATCGACGCGGATCCGCAGTGGTCGCCGCAGAGCCAGAGCCCTTCGGCCAGCCGGGGCGCGGCCGGCCGCAGCCGCCTGGCCGCAGGCGACTCGTCGGGGAGCGCGTGCCGGACGTGCACCGTGGCCAGTTCCCGCCACGAACCGGTCTGGCCGCCAAACCAGCCGGCCGCCTGGTCGCGGACGGCAGCCGCGAGCCCGCCTGCCGGCTCCGGGAAGCCGTCGCGCACCGACACCGTGACGAGCGCCGCGCCCGCCGGCGCGTAGCCCGCCGCGATGTCGGAAGGCACCGTGAGATTGTCGATCGGCCCGACGGCATCGGCGCTGACGACGAGGGTCGGCGAGGCGAGCGGCGAGCGGTCGGCCGCGAAGGCGACCAGCCGCGTGGCCTTGTCCCGCCGTTCACCCCACCCGCCCCGGTGCTCCGGCGGCAGCAGGCGGGCCGCGGCCGCCCGGTCGGTGGCCACCACGACGTCGCGGGCGGCGAGGCGATCCCCCCGCGCGAGCTCGACGACGCCGGGAGCCACCGCGGCGACGGCGCACTCCAGCCGCAGGCATTCCGAAGGCAGGCCGGCCGCCAGCTGCGCCGGAATCGCCGCCATTCCGCCGGCCGGCAGGCTCGCCCGGCCGAGGGCGAACATCGCGAAGTCGAAGAGGAAGACGCTCGCCGCCGTGTCGAGCGACCGCTCCAGGAACACGCCCCCGAAGAAGGGAACGAAGAACCGCTGCACGAACGCCGCGGAAAATCCGCGGGCCGCCAACTCCTCGGCCGTCGTCCGCTCCGCCCCGGCGGGCGCGTCGGGGTCGAGCCGGCCCGACCGCACGGCGGCGACTGCGTCGCGCCGCAGCCGGGCGGTCCGCACCGCGTCGCCCATGCCGACGGTGCCCGAGAGCAGGGCCGCCACGGCGGCGAGCGGCTGCCGCCAGGGGTCGGCGACCCGCCGCAGCCGCCCGTGCTCGGCCACGAGCGCACCGGCGTCGAACCGGCCCAGCCGCAAAGCCTCGAGGTCGAGCTGACGACGGCCCTCCGGGTAGGCATCGTTGTAGACCTGGAAGCCACGGTCGACGCGGAAACCGGCGACGGTGTCGGTGGCCACGCGGCCGCCGACGCGGTCGGCGGCTTCGAGCACGAGCACGCGACGGCCCGCTCGCTGGAGCGTCCGCGCGCAGGCCAGGCCGGCGAGCCCGGCCCCCACCACGATGCAGTCGGCGTCGCTCACCATGCC
>JBJTAA010000261.1:0-10737 GCA_046090525.1 Planctomycetota bacterium | reverse complement strand
CTACGGCGACGGCGACGGGAAGGTGTTTCGTGGCTTCACGCGGGCGCTCGACGTGGTGGCCCACGAACTCACGCACGGCGTGCAGGCCTTCACGAGCAACTTGGTCTACCGGGGCCAGTCCGGAGCGATCAACGAGCACTTTGCCGACGTGTTCGGCGTGCTCGTGCGGCAGTGGCGCCGGAAGGAGCCGGCCGACACGGCCTCGTGGCTCGTGGGGGCGGAGGTGCTCGTGCCGGCCGAGACGCGGCGGGGCATCCGCGACATGGAGCATCCGGGCACGGCCTACCAGGACGATCCCTTCCTGGGCAGCGACCCCCAGCCCGGCCACATGAAGCAGCTCTATAAAGGTCCGGCCGACTCCGGCGGCGTGCACATCAACTCCGGGATCCCCAACCGGGCCTTCGTACTCGTGGCCCGCACGCTCGGCGGCAACGCCTGGGAGGTGGCCGGCGCGATCTGGTACGACGCGCTGATGCAGTTGTCCCGCACGAGCCATTTCGAGGATCTGGCCCGGATCACGGCCCAGATCGCGGGCGATCGCTTCGACGCGGCGACCCGCAAGGCCGTCAGGGGGGCGTGGAAGAAGGTCGGTCTCTGACCGCGGCTGGTGACGGCAGGGACGCGATCCGGGCGATGAGCGTCGCGGGGAAGAGGATCCCGCAGAGGGCCTCGAGCGTGCAGAGGGCGCTCGCCCAGCGGCCCACCGGCGCGAGGTCGCCGTAGCCGGCGGTGGTCAGGGTCGAGAAGCTCAGCCAGACGAAGTCGATCCAGCGGGGCGAGCGGTTGCCCTCGAGGTCGGCCGGCAGGACGTAGGCCCCGGGCGAGGCGACGCCGAGGAGCGTGTGCAGGACGGCGAACACGAAGCCGAGCATGATGAAACTGGCGGCACCGCACAGGATCCGCTGCGAGGCGGCCACTTCACCGACGAAGGCGTGCCGGATGCAGAGCGACGAGCCCCAGATGTAGGCGACGACGAGCACGAGCGTGCCGGGCAGGCGGATCTGCATCGTGTCGCCGCGAACGAACAGTCCGACCACGGCCAGGCCGCAGATCGCGGCCAGCGCGAGCGCCGGGCGGCGGTGGCCGAGGAGCATGACCGTGACAGCCGAGACGGCGATCGCTCCGGCGAACATGGCCACCGGGGTGTGCATCTCCCCCTGGTCGACGAGCGGCACGAGCAGCACGAGCAGGATCTGCCCGAGAAAGATCAGCCCGCCGTGCTGGACGAGCGGGTGGCGGGCGAGGAAGCTCATGCGACAGAAATCCGGCCGGCGGTTCGGCCCTATGATATCGTCCGCAAGCGAACCCGAGCCTTGCGTCGTTGCGTACACTCCGGCACCCGTCAGGGCGACGTGCATTCGCTGCCGGGGTCGTGCGGGGAAGGGCACCGAAACCGAAAGCTATGAACGTCGAACGTGTGAAGTACGTCATCTGGGCGGCCGACATGGAGCGGGCCGCGCGGTTTTACTGCGATCTCTTCGGCGGGCGGATCCTGCGGCAGAATCCGGCGATCACCGAGGTGGGCATCCTGGACGCCGTGATCGGCATCCATTCCGGCGGCGAGGGGAAGCGGACCTGGACGGGCCTCAGCTTCCAAGTGGGGGACGTGGTGGCCGGAGGTCGCGCGGTGGTGGCGGCGGGCGGGCAACTCACGCGGGAGCCGGAGCCCGAGAACGGCGAGCCGCCGCACCTGGCGATGTGCGTCGACACCGAGGGCAACGAGTTCATGCTCACGCGAAAGCGGGGCGGGCCCTCGTAGCCACGGGCTTCCAGCCCGTGGAGCCCCGTGGCGTGGGCCCGTGCATCGCGGCCGGACGTGGCGGCAGCTTGTGACAGCCAGAGGTATGATCGCTGCATGCCGAAACCTCAACCATCGCGGTCGGCCGCTCGCCCCTCCAGCCCGGCCAACCGGCCGCGGCACAGGTCGGCCGGCGAGGAGACCTACCATGGCCTGCGGGCCTGCGAGGCACTCTTCGCGCGGCGGCCCGACGAGATCGTGCGGGTCTATCTGACCGCCGCCCGGAAGCCGAAGTTGGCGAAGCTGCTCCGCTGGTGCGCCGAGCGCCGCCGGGGCTTCCAGATCGTGGAGGAGGACAATCTTCGGCGGATCTCCGGCTCGACCCACCACGAGGGCGTGGCGATCCTGGCCAAGGCGGTGCGCCGCTGGGGCTTCGACGACCTGTTGAAGGAGATCGAAACCGGTCGTGACACGGGGCCGGTCCTGTATCTCGACGGCGTCGAAAATCCGCACAATCTCGGCTCGATCCTCCGGACCGCGGCCCACTTCGGCGTGCGGGCGGTGGCGGGGCGGGCGGGCGAACTGCCGCCCCTGTCGCCGGCGGCGGTGCGGGTCGCCGAGGGAGCCGCCGAACTCGTGCCGGTGTGCGATCTCGCCGACCCACCGGCTGCCCTGCGCCGGCTGGCGGCGGTGGGATTCGCGATCGTGGCGGCGTCGAGCCACCGCGGAGAGCCGCCCGATCGGGCGCCGCTCGGCGGCAAGTGCGTGATCGTGCTCGGCAGCGAGGGCAAGGGGGTGTCGCCGGCGATCGACCGCATCGCCAAGGCACACGTGCGGATCGGCGGGACCGGGGCGGTCGAGAGCCTCAACGTGTCGGTGGCCTGCGGCATCCTGCTCGCGGAGTCATGGCGGCAGCGGCCGGGCCCGGCGACCGCACCAGCACCGGCTTTGCGAGGCGCCAGGGCAGGGCTAGGTTCGGGCCCATGACCAAGGCCTACGCACGGCGTCATGCCCGGTCGCTCGCAGCCACCCGGTCGGCCAAGCGGGGCGGCGCGGCCGGCGACGGGGTCACCTTCGCCTGGGGTGTCGTCCTGCTCGTGGCCCTGGTGGTGGCCGTGTTCTGGCAGACCAGGTCGTTCGGAATCCTCAACTTCGACGACGACCAGTATCTCGATGCGCGCATCCTGCAGGGGCTCACCAGGGAGGGCTTCGTGCGGGCGTGGACGCGGGGCCACGTGGGCAACTGGCACCCGCTCACGACGCTCTCCTTCATGCTCGACGCCGAACTCTTCGGCACCTGGTGGGGCGGCTATCACCTCCACAATGCCGCGCTCCATGCCGCGGCGGCCGCCTTCCTGTTCGCGGCCCTCACGCGGCTGACCGGGGCGATGGGCCGGAGCCTCGTGGCGGCGGCCGTGTTCGCGATCCACCCGCTGCGGGCCGAGAGCGTGGCGTGGATCACCGAGCGGAAGGACGTGCTCAGCGGACTCTTCCTGGCGACCACACTCCTGGCCTACGCCTGGTATGTCGAGAAGCCGGGATCGGGCCGACGATATGCGACCCTGCTCGCGAGTTTCGCCGCCGGGCTGCTCTCCAAGAGCATGCTCGTGACGCTCCCGGTGGCACTCTTGATCCTCGACTGGTGGCCGCTGCGGCGGCTCGCCCCGGCGGCGGGCCGCTGGGAGTCGGCGCCGCCGGGGCGTGGGGGCGGGCGGATCGATCTTGCGACGCGGCCGCTCGCCGGGCTCATCGGCGAGAAACTGCCGCTGTTGGCCGTCGCCGCCGTCTCCGCCGTGGCCACGGTGCTCTCCGTGGGCGATGTCGTCAGGCCGATCAGCACGCTGCCGTTCGCGGTGCGGGCCTCGTCGAGCGTCGTGGCCTACGCGAGCTACGTCCTGCAACTGGTCTGGCCCATGGGACTCGCCCCGCACTACCCCTATTCCGCCACGGGGCCGACGGCCGTGCAGGTGGCCGGGGCGGCGGTCTTCGTCGCGGCCCTCACCGCCGGCGCCTGGGCCTGGCGTTGGCGGTGGCCCGCGTTCACGACGGGCTGGGCGTGGTTTCTGGTCACGCTCCTGCCCGTGATCGGCTTCATTCCCAGCGGCATCCAGTTGATCGCCGACCGCTACACCTACGTCTCGCAGATCTGGCTGGTCGTGGCCCTCGTCTGGGGCGGCGCCGATCTGCTCGACCGCTGGCGGGCGCCCCAGAGCCTGGGGTGGGCGATCGCCGCCCTGGCCGTCGCCGGGCTCACCTGGGGCTGTTGGGCCCAGACGACGGTCTGGCGCGACAGCGAGACCCTCTGGCGATACACGCTCTCGGTCACCGACGACAACGCCTACGCGCACGCGAACCTGGCGAGCGTGCTGGCCCAGAAGGGCGAGCCGGTCGAAGCGGCGGAGCAGAATCGCCGGGCGCTCGCGCTCGAGAGCGACAACCTGATCGCCCTGTCGAACCTCGCCACCCTCCTCGTGGATCGCGGCGGCACGGCCGAGGCGATCGAACTCTACGAGCGGGCGGTCGATATCAATCCGAAGTTCGTGTTCGGCTGGTTCAATCTCGGCGCCGCCTACCAGAAGCTGGGCCGCATCGCCGACGCGGAGCAGGCGTGGCGGAAAGCGGCGGCGCTCGAGCCGGGCATGGCCGCCGCCTGGGGCAACCTGGCCGGCATCGCGGCCCAGCGGGGAGACCTGTCGGAGGCGGTGGCCCTTGCCGAGAAGGCCGAGGCGACCGGCGGCGGTGCGGCGGCCGCGGTGACGCTGGCGCAGGCGCTCGAAGGGGCCGGCCGGCTCGACGAGGCGGTGGCCGCCTACCGGCGGGCGATCGCCGTGGAACCACGATCCACGTCGCTGCTCAACAATCTCGGCAGCCTGCTCGAGCGGATCGGTCGGCTGGCCGAGGCCGCTGCGACCTTTCGCCGCGCGCTCGAACTCGAGCCCGGTTCCCCGGTCCTGGCCTTCAACCTCGCGGTCGTGGTCGAGCTGCAGGGGGCGAGGGCCGAGGCCGTGTCGCTCTTCCGCCAGGCGGAGGAGCGGTTTCGGGAGGCGGGCAGCGCCGAGATGGCCGCGACCGCCGCCGCCCGGGCCGCGAAACTGGCCGACGCGGCACCCGGCGCGCCATAGGCGCCGGCGGCGGCTCCGCACGGCCGGCAGGTGCGTGTGCCAGAGGCCATGCTGCTATCCTGGGCCGATTCCCGTCCCGGAGTCACCTCGATGTCGCGCACGCCGACCGCCATGCTGCTCGCCGCCAGCCTTGTGGCCGCGGCCCATTCCGTGGCCGCCGCCCCCGTCGAGCGGATCATCCGCGGCGGCCCGATCGTGACGGTGAATTCCGGCCAGCCCACCGCCGAGGCGGTCGCCATCGCGGACGGCAAGATCGTGGCGGTCGGCAGCGAGGCCGACGTGATGAAGCTCGCGGGCCCCGCGACCGCGATCACCAACCTCGCCGGCCGCACGCTCGTGCCCGGCTTCGTCGACGGTCACAGCCACTTCTTCTCGGTCATCACCGTGCAGACCGATGCCCTCGTCGCCTCGCCCCCGGCGGGGCCGTGCACGAGCGTGGCCGACGTGATCGCGCAGCTGAAAGACCTGCAGGCGCGGCGCGCGATCCAGCCCGGCGAGTTCATCATGGGCTACGGCTACGACCCCGACCTGCTCGCGGAGAAGCGGCCGCCCACCAAGCAGGAACTCGACGCCGCGTTTCCCGACAACCCCGTGATGATCGTCCACGTCTCCAGCCACGGGGCGATGCTCAACTCGCGGGCCCTCGCGAAGTTCGGGATCACCGCCGCCACGCCCACGCCCCCCGGCGGCGTCATCGGCCGGGAGCCGGGCAGCCAGGAGCCGTCGGGCCTGCTCTTCGAGACGGCCTTCCTGCCGATCTTCGCGAAGCTGCCCGGCCCCGCCCCGGACAAGCAGCTGGAACTGCTCCGCACCGGACAGGAACTCTACGCGAAGCAGGGCATCACCACGGCCCAGGAAGGGGCCACGATGAAGGAGCAGCTCGACCTGCTCCGCCTCGCGGCCCGCCGCGGGCTGCTCGAGATCGACGTGGTGGCGCTCCCCTTCATCACCGAGATCGACGAGATCTTCGGCGGCAAGCCACCCACGGCCGACAAGGACTACTCCGGCCGGCTGCGGATCGGCGGCGTGAAGATCGTGGCCGACGGCTCGCCGCAGGGAAAGACCTCCTGGTTCACGACGCCGTATCTCACCGGCGGCCCCGCGGGCGAGAAGGACTGGCGGGGGGAGCCGACGTTTCCGCAGGTCGAGCTCAACGCGATGGTGAAGAAGGTCTACGACGGCGGGGCGCCGCTCTTCGTGCACGTCAACGGCGACGCGGCGATCGACTCCTTCCTCGAGGCCCATCGGGCGGCCGCGGGCGACGATCCGGCGCGGCCCCGGGGCACGGTGGGCGTGCACTCGCAGTTCATCCGCCGCGACCAGCTCGAGAAGTACCGGGCCTGGAGCATCACCCCCTCGTTCTTCACGATCCACTGCTTCTACTTCGGCGACACGCACGTGGCCAATCGCGGCGCCGCGGAGGCCGACTTCATCAGCCCGCTGAAGACCGCCCGCCGCCTCGGCCTGCGGCCGAGCAACCACACCGATTTCAACGTCGCGCCGCTCGACCAGATCTTCCCGATCCACACGGCGGTGAACCGCGTGTCGCGGTCGGGCCGCGTGCTCGGCGAGGCGGAGCGGGTGACGCCGCTCGAGGCCCTGGAGGCGGTGACGATCGACGGGGCGCGGCAATACGGCGAGGAGGACCGCAAGGGCTCGATCGAGCCGGGGAAACTCGCCGATCTCGTGATCCTGTCGGGCAATCCGCTGGCGGTCGAGCCGGCCGCGATCAAGGAGATCCGCGTCGTCGAGACGATCAAGGAGGGCAGGACGATCTGGCCGCGGGCAGGCCGGTAGGGAGGCCTCTTTCGCGCGCGGCTCGGGGTTGCCCGTGCCCCATCGCCGGACGTTCGCTGGGGCCTCTCGCGCGCGCAGCTCGGGGTTGCCCGTGCCCCATCGCCGGACGTTCGCTGCGCCCATCCTGGGCTTCGCTCACTCGGAGCTGGCTGCGCTTCGCCATCCTGGCTTCGCTTGCCAGCTACGCCGGCTCCAGGGCACGGGCAACCCCTCGCGAGGCCTTTGGTGCTGCAAGTGGCCGCGGGCATCTTGCCCGCGGAAACCGCTCGCCGCCTGAGCCCGCACTCGGCGGGCAAGATGCCCGCCGCTACGAGAGCACTCCCGCCGCTACGAGAGCACTCCCGCCGCTACGGCAGCGCGACCCCGGCGATCCGCTCGAACTCGTGCACGAAGAGGCCGCTTCTGAGCTTCGGCTCGAACCAGGTGCTCTTCGGGGGCATGATCTCGCCGGCGTCGGCCACCGCCAGGAGCTCGTCGGGGCTCGTCGGATGCATCGAGAAGGCCACGCCCTTGGCGCCGGCCCGTTGCTCGAGTTCGGCCATGCCGCGGATGCCCCCCACGAACTCGATCCGGGTGTCGGTCCGCGGGTCGCCGATGCCGAGGATCGGGGCGAGCACGCGGTCCTGGAGCAGTGAGACGTCGAGGCTGGCGATCGGATCGGCGCGGTCGATCGACTCGGGGCGGAACGTCAACGACCACCACCCGCCCGCCACGAACACGAGCACCTCGCCGCGGACCGCCGGCGTGCCCGCCGCGGCCGGCTTCACCGTGCCGATGCTCCGCAGCCGCTCCAGGAACTGCTCGGGCGACAGGCCGTTCAAGTCCTTCACGACCCGGTTGTAGGGCAGGATCCGCAGCTGGTCGTGGGGAAAGACGACGGCCAGGAAGCGGCCGTATTCCTCGGTGCCGGAGTGACGCGGATTCTTGGACGCCGAGGCGGCCGCCGCCCGGGAGCCGCCGGCGGAGCGGTGGTGGCCGTCGGCGATGTAAAGAAGCTCGAGCGCGCGGAAGGCGTCGAGATAGCCGGACGCGTCGGGCACCTTCCAGCCCGTGTGCCGCACCCCGTCGGGGGCGACGAAGTCGAAGAGCGGCTCGCCGGTCGCGTCGGCCGCGATCCGGGCGGCGAGCGTGCCCGATCCCGCGACGATGCCCGGGCGGTCGCGGAAGCAGAGAAACACGGGCTCGGCGTGGCAGGCCGTGACCAGAAGGTGCCGCGTGCGGTCGTCCTCCTTGTCGGGGCGGGTCTTCTCGTGCTTGCGGATCTCGCCCGAGTCGTATTGGGCGGCCTCGACGCAGCAGACGATGCCCGTCTGGGCCTTCCCCTCGCGCACCTGGCGATAGAGGTAGAGGCCGGGGGCCGGGTCGCGGACGAGCGTGCCCGCGGCGATCATCGCGGCGAGGTTCTCGGCGGCGCGTTCGTAGACCACCGGGGCATGGTCGTCGGTGTCGGGGGGCAGGTCGATCTCGGAGCGGACCACGTGCAGGAACGACCGCGGCTTGCCGGCGGCCCGCTCGCGGGCCTCGGCCGTGGAGATCACGTCGTAGGGGTCGCTCGCCACCTCGGCGGCGTGCTGGGACGGCGGGCGGAGGGCGACGAAGGGATGGATGCGAATCATCAGGCGGGCGGGGCTCCAAGACGGGGCGGATGGCAACGAGGGAGCCGGAGGATACCGAAGCCTCCGCCGACCGGCCAAACCGTCGGCCTGACCAGGAGTCCGGTCACGCCGTGACCGGATCAGAGTCGACGCGACGTCCCCTGCGAACCGGTTCCGGCGGAACCGGGCTCCTGGGGCGAGTCGCGTTTGACTCGCCGCGGCGAGGCGCCTAGGAATTCCCCGGACGAGGCGGCCGACTGACAAGGCCGCCGTCCCGGCAGGCACGGTCGGACGGACGACACATCGCGGCTGGTTCCAAGGGGCCGGCCACGATCGGCAGGAGTGAGGGCCGCATGTTCGCGGTGGTGGCACGCACGATCTCGGCGGGCAGGGCTCTCGCAGTCCGCCGGGCCGTGCGCGTGACCCACACGCTCCTGTTCAGCGTCGCACTGATCGTGTCGCCGGGCGTCTGCGGCGCCTGTGCGTCGGGCTGTCCGAAGGGCGGATTCGCCGGATCGGGCTGTCCGGGCACGGGCGTCGCTTTTGCCGTCGCCGCAACCCATGGCCAGGGATCGTGCTGCGGCGCGATCCCGGACGGGCTGCCGCAGGGGTGCGGTCCCCGCGGCACTCCGCCGACAGGCGTGGCCGATGCGGCCGACGGTATGTCCCTGCCATGCTGCCGGGGCGGAGCGGGCTGTGACTGCCTGCTCGAGCCCCGCGAGGCAGAGGCGGCGGTGCCGCCGGCAACCTCGCCGATCGATCCCGGCGGGCCGATGCCGGCGGCCATTGCCGCCCTCCCACCCATGCTGGAAGCGTCACCGGGCATCGGGCGGGCGACGCTCGCCGCCCGTCCCCCCGAGCGGCCTGCGCGCGTGCTCTACGGGGTGTGGCGGAACTGAGGCGGCCGTGGCCGTACCGGTTTCGTTCTTTCCACACCTGTTCCAAGGAGCATGAAGCATGTCTGCGATGCTGCTGTGGGCCGCGCTGGCCCTCGCCCCGCTGTCCGGCGGGGAGAAGAACCCGTGCCCCGATTGCGACTGCTGCGGCTGTTGCGTGAAGGGCGAGTGCACGTGCCAGGCTTGCACGTGCTGCTGCTGCACGAACGGCCCCTGCGAAGGGTGCTGCAAGCGCGGCGGCTGAGGTGATTCCGGGCCGGTCGCGGCGCGACGGCGCGCGGGCCGGCTCGGATACCGTGTCGTGATCGCCCGGCCGGGCGCCCGCGGGCCCGGCCGGGTCTTTTTTCTTTAGCTCAGGGAACTCGAGCCGCGGCCAGCACCCGCCCACCACGGCCGCCGCCGCGGCCGCGCCGCCCTTGACGTCGGGCCGGCTCACCACGCAAATAGCGGCCGCTCCATTCCTCGACCAGTGCGCGTTCCGACTGCATGCCAGCGCCCGCCGCCCTCGCCGTCTTCGCCCATCCCGACGACATCGAGTTCGTCGCGGCCGGCACGCTGCTGCTGCTCGGGCAGGCGGGCTGGCAGACGCACTACCTCAATCTCTCCGGCGGCGACTGCGGGAGCATGACGACCGACCGCGACGAGACGCGGCGGATCCGCACGGAGGAGGGAGGGGCGGCCGCGGCGATCCTGGGGGCGGAGTTTCACGAGGGTTTCGCCGATGACCTGTTGATCTTCTACCAGGAAAGCCTGCTCCGGAAGCTCGCCGCGGTGGTGCGCCGCGTGCGGCCGCGGATCGTGCTCACCCACTCGCCCGACGACTACATGGAAGACCACATGAACACCGCCCGCCTGGCGGTGACGGCGGCCTTCGTTCGCGGGATGCCCAACTTCGCGACCGATCCGCCGCTCGAGCCCTGTGCGGGCGACGTCACCGTCTACCACGCCATGCCCCACGGGCTGCGCGACGGCCTGCGTCGGCCCGTCGAGCCGGATCTGTTCGTCGACACGACGAGCGTGCAGGCGGTGAAGCGGCGCGCGCTGGCCGCCCACGCGAGCCAGAAGGCCTGGCTCGACGCCACGCAGGGCATGGACAGCTACCTCGACTCGGGCGACGAGATGGCCCGGGCGGTGGGCCGGATGTCGGGCCGATTCGAGTTCGCCGAGGGCTGGCGTCGGCACCTGCACCTCGGGCTCTCGGCCCGTGACGACGATCCGCTGGCCGAGGCGCTGGGCGGCCGGGCGCATGCCCGCGGTGGCCCCGGCTAGAGGCGACCGGCGGTGCACCACGTTCCCCGCGGGAAGCGTTGGCCGCGCCCGAGCCGGGCATGGCCCATGTCTGGGGTGGCGGTGGCGGCCAACGCCATCTCCTCCGCCATCGCCGTCGCGGTTAGGGCGCATTCGAGTTTGGTGTAGCACGGGTTCGGGGGCGGCAAAAGTCTCGTCGCCGGGGCGAGGATACGCCCAAGGCTCATCGAGCGTTCGCCGACCCCCTTCGCCTCCCCGCAAAGGCTGGCCAAGCATTCAGTCGCGGCGGGTGAAGTCGCCGCGGATGCCCCCCGTCTTCTCCTCGAGGCGGACTCGTTCGA
>JBJTAA010000260.1:0-11673 GCA_046090525.1 Planctomycetota bacterium | reverse complement strand
TCACCATCCTGGCTTCGCTCGGCCAGCAACGCCGGCTCCGCAGCACGGGCAAGCCCTCCCGGAGCCCGGTCACTCCAGGAGCCCGGTCACTCCGTGACCGGATCACGCTGGATGCGGCGTCACCACCGATCCGGTTCCGGCGGAACCGGGCTCCTGGGGGGCTCATCGGGCTTCCCGGCTCCGGCGTTTGCCGCTACCGTCCCCCCCGCCATGGACGCCTCCTCGCTGCCGGCGATTCTCACGGCCGACCCGACGCTGGCGGCAGGTATCGTCGTCCGCATGGCGGCCGCCGTCGCGGCGGGTGGGCTGCCCGTGTTCCCGCGGCTTGACCTGCGAGTGCGGGCCGCCGCCACCATCGCGCTCGCAGCGGTCGCCGCGCCGGCCGCCGTACCTGCCGGCGAGGGGCTCGCCGTCGTCCCGCTCGTCGCCGGCGAGGCGCTCGTCGGCTTCGGTCTGGGGCTGGCGGCCGCGCTCGTCTTCGCCGCCTCCTCCTGGGCCGGTGGCATTCTGGGCACCGTCGCCGGACTGAACTGGGCCGACGAAGCGAACCCCGACGCCGTGTCCGGGGAAGGGGGGGGCGCCCGCCTTGCCGCCTGGCTGGCGATGGCGGGATTCCTCGCGGCCGGGGGCCACCTGGTGATCATCGGCGGCCTCGTGGAGAGCGTGCGCCGGCTGCCGGTCGGTCTCGTGGCGGCCGGCGACGGCCGCGACGGGTTGGTCGAACTGGTGGCCACCATGCCATCCACCGCGCTTGCCCTCGCGCTTGCGCTCGCCGCCCCGGCGCTCGTGGCGGTGGTCGCGTTCCACGTCGCCGCCGCGGTCTGCGTGCGGGCAGTGCGGCTCGCGCCCGGCCCTGGCCTGCTTCAGGCCGCCGCCTCGCTCGTGCTCCTCGCGGCGGTGCTTGCGGGGGCGGGCGCGTGGACGCATGGATTCGCGGCGGACGTGCGGCCGCCGCTCGAGCGCTGCTTTCTCGACCTGAGTCGCTGACGGAGCTCGGCCTCGCCATGTCGGACGCCACCGATCGCACGTTGCCCGCCACGCCCCGCCGCCGCGAGGCAGCCCGCCGCGCCGGCATGGGCGCGCCGGCCGACCTGCCGGCCTGGGCCGCGTCGGCGGGCACCGCGCTCGTGCTCGCGCCCGCCTGGGCCCGGTCGACGATTCCAGCCGCGGCCGAATCGTTCCGGGAGACCTGCGCCGCGGCGCTTCACGTGGGCGGCGGCGACATGCCCTGGCCTCTGGCCCCGGCCATCGTCCTGCCGACGCTCGGCCTGGTGGCCGCGTCGCTGGCGGCCGGGCTGGCCGTGCGGTTCCTCTGCGACGGCGTCCGTTGGCAGCCGGGGCTGGCCGCGCCCGATCTCCGGCGGATCGATCCGCTCGCGGGGCTCAAGCGGATCATGTCGTGGGGCACGGTGACCTCGGCCCTCGTCTCCGCGGCCGGTCTCGCCCTGCTCGTCGGGGCGGCAGGCTGGGCGGCGCGACCGCTCGTGGCGCTGCAGGCGACGCCCGCCACACCGGACGAGATCGGCGGGCTGGCGCTGGCCGGTTGGCGGGCCGCGCTCGCGCTCGTCGTGGCCGCCGCGGCGGTCGCGGCCGGCCAGTGGCTCCTGGCCCGCCTGCGGTTCGAACGCCGGATCCGGATGACCCCCCAGGAGTTCGCCGAGGAACGCAAGGACCTCGAGGCAGACCCGCGTGTCAAGCTGCTGCTGCGGGAGCGGCGTCAGGCGGTGGCCGCGGGCTCCGGCAAGGCGTAGCGGTAGCGCTCGATGAACGGCCGCCAGCGGCGGCCCACCTCGGCGACGATCCGCGGATCGTGCTCGTAGGTATTGGTGCGATACCGCTTCATCGATCGGGCCTGCTCCTCGAGCGCGGGCCGAACGGCAGCGAAGCCGCCGAGTTCCAGCCGGTCGTAGACCTCGGCCAGCCGGCCGACGGGATCCGCCACCAGGTCCTCGTAGCGGACTTCGTGCAGCCGGTGCCCTGCGCGGTCACGGTCGCGGTCGAAGGCGGTGTACATCTCGTCGAAGCAGGCGAACACGTACCGCTCCAGCGCCTCGCCACGGTCGACCTGCAGCCCCTGCACGTCGTCGAGCGACCGCCAGAGGCGGATCGTCGAGGGGAAGACGACGAACGGGTCGCGGACGACGTGCAGGAAGCGGGCCTCCGGAAACATCTCGGCCAGGACGCCCAGGCGGGCCGTGTGCGGCGGGCTCTTGAGCACCGGACGGCGGGCGTCCCGCACGGCCAGCCGCGCGAGGAAGCGGTGCAGCGTCCGCCGCCAGCGGTCGAGCTCGCCGGGCGGGAGCTTCGTGACGTCGAGCGCGACGGGATCCGGGGAACTCGTGGCCGGGAATGCCATCCGCCGGTAGGGCGAGGGCGCGCCCATGTTCGCGAGGGCGAACTCGTCCTCCTGCGGCCGCGACCAACCGGCGACCACGTTGTCCATCGGCCGCTTGCTCGGCATCATCCACGCGAGCAGCCGGGTGAGCACGTCCTCGGTGAGCAGGAAGTGGCCCGGGGCGAAGCACTGGTAGGTGGATGGGCAGCAGAAGCGGTCGTCGAGCATCAAGAGCTCGTGCAGGAGCGTCGTGCCGCTTCGCCAGTGGCCGAGGATGAACAGCGGCGGCGGCGTCTCCGGCGGGTTGTCGAGCCGGCGGCGGAAGCGGGCCTCGCTCAAGGGGCCCGCCAGCGAGTTGAAGGCGGCCGCTGCGGAGATCGTCGTCGCCAGGCCGAGCTTCGAGGGGGAGATCCGGAAGCCGTTGTCGGCCACCATGCCGAGCCAGACCCCCAGCGGCATGCCGTGCCAGAACCGCGGACTCCACCAGGGATAGGCGTGGAAGGCCTCGCGGCCGGGCGCCTTCGCCGTGGTTGTCGCGGGCGTGCTCATGGTTGACCCGGGGGCTCTGGTTGCCGACTCGCGGCATCGTAGCGGAAGCAGGCGGTTCAGCGGGGGCTCGTGCCCGGCAGGTCGGCGACCCGCGGGCTGTCAGCCGGGGCGCACGCCGCCTCGATCGCCGCCGGGAGGCCGCGGCGGGCTGCGGCACCGGTCGCCCGGAACCGCTCCCGACGGTCGGTGTCGAGCACGAGCACCGTCGGAAAGGTCTGCACGCCGAACGACCGGCAGATGGCCGGCTCCCGGTCGGCGTCGACGGAGACGCACACGACCCGGCCGGCCGCGGAGGCCATCCGCTCGTCGCCCAGAACGCTCTCGACGAGGTCGCCGCTCCAGCGGCACCAGGCGGCCCGGAACACGAGCAGCATCGGCAGCCCGCCTTCCCGCGCCCGCCGCGCGCCGGCCGCGAAGCCGTCGATGCACTCCACGCCGCCGGCGGTGGGCGTGCGCACCCGTGGCTCGGCCGCTCCGGAATCCAGACGCCTGGCGATCGTCTCGTACCAGGCGGCCGGTGGGCCGGTCCGCGCCTCCTCGTCCCGCACCTCGCAGCCGCCGAGCAGGCAGCCGCAGGCGGCCATGCCGAGCAGTCGTCGAACCGGGCTTCCGGGCACCTCTCACCTCCGCGGGAAACGCGGCTTGTAGGGGCATTTGGCCCGGGGGAACAAGGCCTCGCAGTCGCCGCCGACGCGCTGCACGGGCCACGGTCACGAAGCCGGGCGAGCCGGGCAAGCGAGGTGGTCTCGGTCGGCCCGCCTCGGTCGCGATGGGCCTGTTCCCGGGGCGGCCGGCCCGCTACCGTCCCCGGCCGCCCGCTGCCCGGCCTCGCGATGCCTTCGCTCCGCACCCCGTTCCCGCAGCTCATCGGCGTCGCGGCCCTCGTCGCGGCGTGCGGGTCGGGCTGCAGGCTCGTCCAGCGGCAGGGGCCCGTGGCTCCCGAGGTGGCCGACGCCCGCCGGCTCTGCAACGAGGGTCTGTCGGCCGCCGACCGCGACGATCTCGTGCGGGCGGAAGGACTCCTGGAGCAGGCGGTGGAGCGGTGCCCGCTCGACGTCGATGCACGCAAGCATTATGCGGAGGTGCTCTGGAAGCGGGGCCTCGAGATGGAGGCGGTCGCGCAGATCGCCGAGGCGTTGGAGCTCTCGCCGGCCGATCCGGCGCTGTGCATCGACGGCGGCGGGATGTACCTGGAACTCGGCCTGTTCGAAGACGCGGAGCGGCTGGCCCGCGAGGCCGTGCGGCTCGCCCCGCGATCCGCCGAGGCCTGGTATCTGCGGGGCCGCGTCTCGCTGGCCCGCGGCCAGGCGGAGCCGGCCCTGGCCGATTTTCATCGGGCCCTCGCGCTTGCGCCCGAGCACCGGGGCGCCTTGCTCGACACGGCCGAGGCCTACCGCCGGCTCGACCGTCCCCAGCGGGCGCTCGCGACCCTGGCCATCCTCGGCGAGACCTATGGCCCGACGGAGGTGCCGGCCGACGTGCTCGTCCTCGAGGGGCTGGCCCAGGAGGCACTCGGCCGCCCGGCCGACGCCGTGGAGAGCTATCGCCGCGCGGTGGCCCGCGGCGACGCCCCCGCCGAGGCGGCCGCCCGGCTCGCGGCCCTGGAGCCCGCCACCGGCGCCGTGATCGCGGGCCGCCCGGAGGCCGGCCCCCGCTGAGCGTCGGTCACTCGCCGCTGCGGCCCGTCAGCAGGTCGAAGGCCGTGATCGACGGCACGAGCAGCGCGAGGGTCGCGAATCCATAGCCGGCCAGCACCACGAGCAGCACCTGCAGGCTGCTGCCCTGCAGGAAACCGGTGATGGCCACGAAGGTCAGGGCCGGCAGGAGCGCCGACGTCCAGGCCACGGCGGAGGAGGGGTTGCGGGCGGAGAGCGTTGCGTAGAGGCCGACGGCCCCGCCCACGATCACGGCCAGGAAGGGGGCCAGTTGCAGCTCGAAACTGCCGCCGAAGGCCACCATGATCCGCATCGCCGTCGCCACGCCGATCGAGAGGAAGGCGACGATGCCCAGGGCCACGGCGATCGCCCGCCGTGACGTGAAGTGGGAGAGGCCCGCGTACACCCCGAGCACGGCGACGAAGAACACGAGCACGGCCAGACCGAGCAGGAGTTCGACGCCGTGCTCGGGCGTGGCGATCCCCAGGGGCACGAGCGCCAGGCAGAGCACGAGCGGCAGGAGGACGATCTCCCGGGCCGCGGCCAGCACCCCCAGCAGTTTCCCCCACACGAACTCGCCGGGCTCGAGGTCGCTGACGAGCAGCAGGTCGAGGGTGCCCCGGTCGCGCTCGGCCGTCACGCTCGTGACGGCCAGCGAGGTCACCGCCAGAAGGCTCGCGAGCAGCACGGGCACGATCGCGGCCGCCACGGCCATGCGGTCGGGCCGGTCGGCGCGGGCCGCGGCGGCCACGCCGGCTACCGCGGCACAAAAGATCGCGAGCCACGCCAGGCGGACCACGATCATGGCCCGGCCGTGGGCCCGGGTGCGGACCTCCCGCCAGAGCACGGGATTCGCCCAGACCTCGCGCCGCGGCCGGCGGGCGGCCGGCGTCGCCGCTCGGCGCCGCGGTTCGCCGGCGGTGTTCCAGCGGCGCACCCCGGCGACGGCCAGGCCGCTCGTGGCCACGACGAGCCCGCCGCAGACCGCGAGAAAGGTCGGCAGCGAGCGGCCCCCGGCGGGCGTCAGGGCGGCCAGGGCCGCGCGGGCCGGCGACACCATCGCTCCGACGTCCCGCCCCCCGGTGGCGGCGGCCGCCTCGCCGGCGGCCGACCAGACGACCAGCGCCGAGGCGGTGATCACCAGGGCCTGGAAAGACGTGTCGCGCCAGAAGGCTGCGAGGTTGCCGATGCTCGCCGCCGCGATGGCGGCCGCCGCGGTCGCGGCGAAGAGCCGCAGCAGTTGTGGCGGGGTGACGCCGCCGAACAGGGCGGCGATGGCGAACATCGGCGCTGCGGCCACGAGCAGCAGGCCCACCCGCAAGAGGCTTCCTGCCAGCTTGCCGATCACGAGCTGGGCGTCGCCGAGCCGGCTGACGAGCAGGAGTTCGAGCGTGCGGCGATCCTTTTCCACGCTCACCGCCAGGATCGCCACGAGTGCGGCCGTGAGCACGGCCAGCGCGAGCTGCAGCGGGGCCAGGATCCGCAGGAGGGTGGCTCCGAAGCGGGCGGTGTCACCGGGGGTGGTGATGGCCTGGGAGCCGGTGACCACGAGCCAGCAGGTGGAGATGATCCCCAGGAGCAGAGCGGCGGCGACCGCCCGGGCGATGTACAGGCCCCGGCTCCGCGGGGCCACCAGCACCTCGCGTTCGCAAATCGCTCCCAGCATCATGCCGCGGCCCCTGACGGTCGGAACGGTGGAAACCCGTCCGCGAGGCCGTTAGATTACCGATCTCCCGGGGGTTCCGGGATCGCCGCGGTGTTTTCCAGGGAGTCTCCTCGTCATGATCGACCGTCTGCCGGTTCGTTCCGTCGCCTGCACGCTGTTCGCCGCGATGGCCTTCCTGTTCGGGGGCGATGCCGCCCGGGCCCAGGTGACCCCGAAAATCCTGATCGGCAAGGCGGTCTCGGACGAGAACGATTACAAGGAGATCTCCAACGCCATCACCCGGTTCAACGACCGCGACATCGATGGCTGCCGGGCGATCCTGGAGCGGGCTCGGAACACCAATCCGAAGCTGCCGCCCCCCGGCGTGATGATGGCGATGCTGTGGCTCAACGTGAACCAGTTGCTGCCGGCCCGGGCCGAGCTCGAGCAGACGACCGTGAAGTTTCCCAAGGATCCCGAGCCCTACCTGATGCTCGCCGACCTCGCCTTCCAGGACCGGCGGGTGACCGATTCGGCGGTGCTCTTCGATCGGGCGACGGAACTGACCGGGGCCTTCGATGAGAATCCGAAGCGCAAGCGCGACTTCGAGATCCGCTGCAACGCGGGCACCGCAGCCGTGGCCGAGGCCCGGCAGCAGTGGGAATCGGCCCAGAAGCACCTCGCCGCCTGGCTCGAGCTCGATCCCGACAACGCCGGGGCCCACTTCCGCATGGGCAACGTGCTCTTCCGGCTCGGCAAGGAGAAGGAGGCGCTCGCGCAGTTCCAGGAGGCCCGCAAGCTGGATGCCAAGGCGCTCCAGCCCGAGTTGGCCCTGGCCCGCCTCTACGACGAGGACCGCAAGAAGGACGTGGCCAAGAAATGGATCGAGTCGGCCCTGCAGGCGGCGCCCCAGGATCCGGCGGTCCTGCTGGCCGCGTCGCAGTGGTATCTGGGCCAGAGCGACCTCAAGACGGCCCAGACCATCGCCGACAAGGTGCTCGCGGCCGACGCCAAGAGCCTCGACGGCAAGATCGTTCGCGGCGTGATCGCCCGCGTGGCCCGCGACTATGCGACCGCGGAGAAGTTCTTCAACGACGCCCACGTGCAGTCTCCGGGCAACTTCGCCGCGAGCAACTCGCTGGCGTTGGTGCTGATCGAGTCCGACAAGAAGGAGTCGCAGCAGCGGGCCGTGGAGATGGCCGAGGCCAACGTGGCCCGCTACCGGGAAAACTCCCCGCAGCAGGTCAGCGCCCTGACGACGCTCGCCTGGGTCTACTACAAGCTCGGCCGACGGGAGGACGCGGAGAAGATCCTCGACCAGATCGCCCGCAACAACGCGCTCACCAGCGACGGCGCCTACTACGTCGCGAAGCTGCTGACCGACCGCGGCGAGAAGGACCGGGCGCGGAAGATCCTCGAGGAGGTGCTCACCAACGAGTCGGTGTTCGCCACCCGCTCCGACGCCAAGGACCTGCTCGACAGCCTCAAGGCCGGGTCGAAGGAGGAATGACGTCGTCGGGATCCGGCGCCTCGAGCGGCTCGCTCTCGATCCGCGGCGGCTCGGCCAGCGGCTCGCTGGAGCCGATCGGATCCAGATGGCGGCCGCTGCCCGCGGTCGCCCCCTGCGCGTCGGCCGGCATGCTGCGGATCGTGATCCCACGGCCGTAGCCCGGCGGACTCACGCGCGCGGCGGCCGGTCCGGCCCGCATCGCGCGGCGGCGGGCACGAAGGCGGTCGCTCCGCAGCGGGATGCCTGGGTAGGCCTCCACCGGCACTTCGAGGCTCGGCAGGCCGATGCGGCTGCCGTCGCCGAAGAACGTGAACATCTCGATCGCCGGGCAGTCGGTCGCCGCCAGGGCGACGAGCGGCACGGCGAGCAGCCAGCGGCGTGCCGCGGTGGGGCTGGGCATGGGGTGTTCCGGTGGGCGCAGGGACCGATCCACCAGGTTCTTCGGCGGCCCGGCGGGCCGGCCGCGAGCGGCGGTTTGGGATCCTTCGCGACCGGTAAGGTCGCTGTGACCGGACCAGGAGCCCGGTTCCTCCGGAACCGGGTCAGCTCCAACGCCCCATCCTGACCGATCCGGTCACGGAGTGACCGGGCTCCTGGGCCGGAACCGGGTCAGCTCCAACGCCCCATCCTGACCGATCCGGTCACGGAGTGACCCCCAGGAGCCCGGTTCCTCCGGAACCGGATTTGTGGTGGCGTGGCACCGAGCGTGATCCGGTCACGGAGTGACCGGACTCCTGGGCCGATCGGCTACCCTTCAGGACATGGCTCCCGAAACGATCACCTGCCTGGCCGCGGTCGTCACGGCGGCAGCGGCGGCCGCCGGCGGCTTCCTGGCCCGCGGGTCCACGGCCGTGCCGGCAGCGGCCTGGGCCACCGCGGCGGCGCTCGCGCTTGCCTACGAGGCCGGCTGGCGGGCCGCGGGCGGACTCGCCGATCCGGCTGCCCAGGCGTCGGCGAGGATGCTCGCGGCGGCGCTCGCGGTCTGCCCGGCGATGTCGGTCCTGGGGGCGAAGCGGCCGCAGCACGGCGTCTGGCAGTTGATCGTGGCGACGCTCGCCTGCGTCCTGACGATGCCCGCCGTGTCGGCCGTGCTCGTGCGGCCCGGCGACATGCCCGATCCCCATCTGTTGGAGCGGTGCTTTCTGCCGCTCCTCGTCGCCGTGGGCTGGATGAACTTCGTCGGCACGCGCCACGGGCTGGCCGCCACGCTCGTGGCGGCCGGGCAGGCGGGGCTGATGGTGCCGTTCCTGCCGGGGGTGGCCCCGGGGCCGCCGAACGCCCGGCTCGACGCGATCGCCGCAGTGCTGCTGGCCGCCGGGGCGCTGCTCGCGGCGGTGCAGTCGGCCGGCTGGCCGGCTGGGTCCGCCGCGCGGCGGGGCTTGGCCGCCGCGATCGATCGGCCGCTCCTTGCCCTGCGGGAGACGCTTGGTGCCGCCTGGACGCTCCGGATCGCCGAGCGTTTCAACGCCGTTGCCGAGGCCCGCGGCTGGCCCTGCCGGCTCCGATTCACGGGCCTGGAAGTGAGTGCGGCCGAGGGCGGCGCCTGGGAGCGGGATGCCCTCCGCTGCTGCCGTTCGATCCTCAGACGCTTCGTGTCGGTCGGCTGGCTCGAGCGACACGGGGGCCTGAGGCAAGTTGTCTGATTGCGGGAAAACCCCGTGACGAAGCGGTTTTTACTGGCCCTGCCCGAGACCGAGTGTTACACTTCGCGACCCGGTAACCGAGCCACTTCCCACCCCGGGAGGTTGGTGTTCGCGGTCCGGTTTCCCCATTGCCCGGAGAAGTCCATGGCCGACGAGCAGACCAACCGCCCCGAACCCGTCCATGTGCCCGTCGATGAGTCGCACATCGTCGCCACCTACGCGAACTTCTGCCGGGTCACGGGCACGCCCGAGGAGTTGATCGTCGACTTCGGGCTCAACAAGCAGGTGGGCGGCACCGCCCCCGAGACGATCCAGCTCACCAGCGGATCATCGTCAACTTCTACACCGCCAAGCGGCTCGCCTACGCCCTGGGGCATGCGGTGGCCCGCCACGAGGCGGCCTTCGGCACGCTCGAGACCGATGTCCAGAAGCGGGTCGTGGCCCAGCCGCGGGCCTGAGCGCCCGTCGGTCGCAGCCAGAGCCGAAAGCGGATCGCCCGAAGCCGGTGAGGCGGCGGGGTTGGTGTGAGGATCGCGAGCGTGTCAGTGAGCGACCTCATGCCGCCCCGCAGCCGGTGATGCTGGGGAACAACCCTCGACCGTGTCATGAGCATCGACGAATCACAGGAGGTTCACCGGGCTCGAGAGCAGATCCGCGCGCTCGTCGACGAGGTCGCGGGGCTGTCGCGGAGCGATATCCCAGAGGCGGAGTTCTACTCCGCGATGCTCCAGCGGATGCTCCAGGCCATGGAGGCCGTGGCGGGGCTCATCTGGCTGGCCCGCGACGGGGGCCGTGTGGAGCCGATCTGCCACGCGGGGCTGGCCGCGACCGGCGTGACGGCCTCGCCCGAGGCTGAGAAGGGGCACCTCGCCCTCGTTCAGTCGCTGCTCGGCAGCCCGACGGGCCTGGTCGTGCCCCCGGGGGCTGAGGTGAGCGGCGCCGACGGCTCGACGCTCGCGGCCAACGGCACGGCCCTGTCGGTGATCGCCGTGCCGATCGAGCGGGGCGAGACCCGGGCCGGCCTGATCGAGATCTTCCAGCACCCGCAGGACGAGCAGGTCGAGCGGGGCTACCTCGTGTTCCTGCAGCAGTTGGCCGTGGTCGCCAGCGACTACCTGCAGCGGCGCCAGATGGTGGCCCTCGGCGACCAGCAGGCGGCGCTCTCGCAGGTGGAGCGGTTCGCCCGGGCCGTGCACGAATCGCTCGATCCGGTGGCCACGGCCTTCGTGCTGGCCAACGAGGCGCGGCGGATCATCGGCTGCGACCGGGTGGGCGTGCTCGTCCGCCGGCGGCGGAAGCTCAGGCTCGAGGCGGTCAGCGGCCAGGAGAGCGTCGAGCGCCGGGCCAACGAGGTGCAGGCGATCGAGGCCCTGGCCCGCGTGGTCGCGAAGGCCGGCGAGCCGCTCTGGCATCCGGATCCCTCCCGTGAGCTGCCACCCCAGATCGAGGAGGAGCTCGAGAACTACATCGACGAGTCGCACACCACCGCCCTGGCCATCATCCCGCTGGAGAAGCCGCGGCCCACGCCGGTGGTCAAGCCGGGCGGGGTCGATGCGGTCGCGGTGGCCAAGGCGGAGGCGGCGCCCAAGGCCGTCCCCGAGCCGATCGCGGCGCTCGTGGTGGAGTGGTTCAAGGCCGCCACCGTCGACCCGGGCCAGCGGGCCCGCGTGGAGCTCGTCGCCGAGCATGGCAAGGTGGCGATCGCCAACGCCCTCGCCCACACCGGGCTGCCGCTCTATCCGGTCATCAACCTCGCCGGCAAGAGCCGTGTCCTCACCACCGCTCGCAACCTGCCGCGGACGGTGCTCGCGGGCCTCGGCCTGCTGGCCGGGATTCTCGCGCTCGTGTTCGTGCCGGCCGAACTGCGGCTCGAAGGCAAGGGCACGCTCGAGCCGGTCCACCGCCGTGACGTCTTCGCGGGCATCGACGGCGTGGTGGAGGCCCTGGCCGCGGGTGTCGAGCACGGGGCGACCGTCAAGGCCGGCCAGCCGCTGGCCCGGCTCCGCAACACCGAGGTGGACGTGGCGCTGGCCGACGTGCTCGGCCGCAAGGCCTCGAGCGAGGAGCAGTTGCGGGCCACCCGGCGATCGCTCCTGGAGGACGAGAAGATCTCGGCCGACGAAAAGGTCCGACTCGACGGCCGGGCCCGGCAGTTGCAGCGGGAGATCGAGAGCCTCGAGGAGCAGCGGAAGCTCTGGGAGGCCCGGCGTGCCGATCTCGAGGTGATGAGCCCGATCGACGGCGTGGTGGTCACCTGGCAGGTCCGCGACCGGCTGCTGTTGCGGCCGGTGGAGAAGGGGCAGGTGCTCCTGAGCATCGCCGACAAGACGGGCCCC
>JBJTAA010000259.1:0-2698 GCA_046090525.1 Planctomycetota bacterium | reverse complement strand
GGGCATCTCGTCGATGCCGGTGACGCCGAGGGCGGCGAGGTTCTCGAGGTAGTCGGCCGTCATCTCCGCCGCGAGCTTCGCCATCGTCGTGCCGCGGGTGGTGCTCTCGGCGATGATCTTGTCGTCCACGTCGGTGACGTTGACCACCCACGTGACGCGGTAGCCCGAGGAGACGAGGTGCCGCTTGACGGTGTCGAAGATCACCGGCCCCACCATGTGGCCGATGTGGCTGGGCTTGTAGACCGTCGGCCCGCAGAGATACATCCCGACGTGGCCCGGTTTCACGGTCGTGAGCGGGGCCTTCGTCCGCGTGAGCGTGCTGTAGACCTCGATCGCGGGCAGTTCGCCCACCGTTCCCGCCGTCTGCTTCGTCATCTGGCTCCCTTCAGTCGAACCTGCGAGTCAAAAAGGATGTCACGGGCGTCCCGCCTGGTCCGGCTGCGGGGCGGTGCGAGTTGCCTCGCCCCTCTGCTGCTTCGCAGCAAGGCTCGGCATCCTCGCACCGACCCCTCCGCCCGCGTGTTCAGTCACGTCCGGCATTCGGCTGTCAGCTTTCGGCTTGTTCGATCAGGGCGACGCACTCCGCGGCGATCGCCTGCTCTTCGCCGATCGGCCCGACGCCTTCGCCGGTCTTCGCCTTGAGCCACACGGCCGACTCGTCGATGCCGAGGATCTCGGCGATCCGCCGCCGCATGGCCGGGCGATGCGGGAGGATTTTGGGCCGCTGGACGAAAATCACGCAATCCAGGTTTCCGATCCGCCAGCCGGCCGCGGCCACCCGCGCGGCGGCGGCCTGCAGCATGCCGGCGGAGTCGCGGCCGCGGTTGGCGGGATCGGTGTCGGGGAAGAGTTCGCCGATGTCGCCGAGGCCGGCGGCGCCGAGCAGGGCATCGGTGATCGCGTGCAGGAGCACGTCGGCGTCGGAGTGGCCGATCGCCATCCGGTCGTGGGGGATCGCCAGCCCACCCAGCACGAGCGCCTCGCCGGGCCCGAGCCTGTGCGTATCGTGACCGAGGCCGACGCGAACCGTGCCAGGCATGTCTCGAGTGTCTCCGGGGAGACCAGGGTTTTCGCCTATAATCGCGGCATGCACAACGCCGCCGGCGCCTCCGGCCCCCGGGCCGAACCCTTGATCCGCGTGGCGGGCCTCGCCAAGGAATACCGGGTCTTCGACAAGCCGGAGGGGCTCGCCGCCAGCATCCGGGCCCTCTTTCATCGCGACAGCCGGCTGGTCGAGGCCCTGCGTGGGGTCGACCTGGAGGTGGGGCGGGGCGAGTTCGTGGCGCTCCTGGGGCCCAACGGGGCCGGCAAGACGACGCTCCTGAAGCTGCTCTCGGGAATCATCACGCCCACGCGGGGCTCGGCCCACGTGCTCGGCCACGTGCCCTGGGAACGGGCCGACGATTTTCGGCGTCGGTTCGCCCTGGTGATGGGCCAGCGGAACCAGCTCTGGTGGGACCTGCCGGCGGCCGAGAGCTTCCGGCTTCACCAGGAGATCTATCGGATCGATCCCGCCCGCTTCGCCCGGACCCGCGACGAACTGGTCGACCTGTTGGGCGTCCGCAAGCTCGTGCTCCAGCCGGTCCGCGAGCTGTCGCTCGGCGAGCGGATGAAGCTGGAACTCGTCGCCGCGCTGCTCCACGAGCCGGAGGTGCTGTTTCTCGACGAGCCCACGATCGGGCTCGATGTGGTGGCCCAGCACACGATCCACGCCTTCCTCCGGCACGTGCAGGCGGCCCGGCGGATGACCGTGATCCTCACCACTCACTACATGAAGGATGTGGCTGCGCTCTGCGAGCGGCTGGTCGTGATCACCGGCGGCGCGATCCTCTACGACGGTTCGCTCGCCGAGATCGTCGACCGGTTTACGACCCACAAGATCGTGACGCTCGACTTCGACGCCGAGCCCGACCAGGCCGCGATCGAGCGGCTCGGCTTCCCCTGCGAGGTGCGGGGGCCGCGGGTGATCCTGCGGATCGACCGCGGCCGGATTGCCGACGCCCTCCCGGCGCTCCTGCAGGGGGAGGGGGTGCGGGACGTGTCGGTCGAGGACGTGCCCTTGGAGGAGATCGTGGCCGAACTCTTCCGTCAGGGCAGGGGGGCGGAGCAGGCGCTCGCGGAGGCGATGCATTCGGCGGAGGCGGTGCCGGCAGCGGAGCCTGTCCGATGAGCGATGCGACCGGTGCCCACCGAGGCGGCGGCCTGGCGGCATCGCTGCGCATCTGGGGCACGATGCTCGCCATTTCGATCGAGGAGCGGCTCGTCTACCGGGGCGACTTCGCGCTCGGCACCCTGATGCGGTTCCTGCCGATCGTGACGCAGGTGTTCCTCTGGACGGCCGTGTTCTCGGCCACCAGCCGCGGCGACATCGCCGGTTACTCCCGCAACGACATTGTCGCCTACTACCTGCTGACGATGGTCTCGCGGGCCTTCTCCAGCATGCCGGGCCTGGCCGGCGGCATCGCCCGCAGCATCCGCGACGGCTCGATCAAGAAGTTTCTCGTGCAGCCGGTGGACTACATCTCGTTCCTGCTGGCCTCCCGGGTGGCCCACAAGCTGGTCTACTACGCGGTGGCCTTCGTGCCCTTCGCCGCGGTCTTCTGGCTGTGCCGCGGCTTCTTCCCGCCGGCCCCCGACGCGGCGACGGTCGCCGCCTTCTTGGCGGCGCTCCTGCTCTCGTTCCTGCTCGGCTTCTTCA
>JBJTAA010000258.1:0-5898 GCA_046090525.1 Planctomycetota bacterium | reverse complement strand
GGCAACCCGTTCCTGCTGGCCACGGACCTCGTGCCGTCGATCAGCGCGGGCATCGTCTCGGGCACGCACCGCTATCAGTTTCCCGCCGGCACGATCCTCGAATACACCGACTGCATCCAGACCGACGCGGCGATCAATCCGGGCAACTCCGGCGGCGGACTGTTCGACGCGGCCGGCCGGCTGATCGGCGTCAACGGCCGGGCCTCGTTCGAGAAGCGGGGCCGGGTGAACGTGGGGGCGGGCTACGCGATCTCGGCCAACCAACTGCGAAACTTCATGGGCTGCCTGCGGGCCGGGCGGCTCGTCGATCACGCCACCCTCGGCGCCACGGTGGCCACGGCGGCCGACGGCCGCGTGGTCGTGTCGGACATCCTGGAAGCCTCCGATGCCTGGCGGCGCGGGCTGCGGTATGACGACGAGATCCTCGCGCTCGCGGGCCGGCCGGTCCGCACCGTCAACGCCTTCAAGAACATCCTCGGGACGCTGCCGGCCGGCTGGCAGGTGCCGCTCGTCTACCGCCGCGACGGCCGCCGCGAGGAGATCCTCGTGCGGCTCTCCGGGGTGCACACGGCGGCGGAGCTCGCCGCGATCGCCAGCGGGGGCCTGCCGGGGGAGCAGGATGCCGGCCCGCCCGAGGGCGACCTGCCGGCCGAACGAAAGCCCGCCGAGCAGCCCCGTGGCGCCGGGCCGACGGTGAACCTCGAGCAGTTGCCCGAGGCGGTTCGCGGGCTCGTCGAGCCGCGACCGGGCTTCACGAACTACCACTTCAACCGGCTCGAGCGGGACCGGATTGCCGAGGCGATCCGGAAGGCCGCCGGCGCGGGGCAGGGGGGCTCCTGGGTGATGACGGGCACGCTCGCCGGTGGCGGGGAGTTTCGGATCGAACTCGACGACACGCTGGCCACCATCGATCTGCCCACCGGCACGTCCACGCTCGACGCCACCGGCGAACTCGACGCGAGCCCGGTGCCGCCCGGCAGCGGCGGCATGCTGGCGGCGCTCGTCCTCTGGCGGCGGCTCGTGCTGGAGGGGCCGGCGGCACTCGGCCGCACGACCGCCTGGGGCACCGCGCCGCGCGATCCGCGGCGGATGGATCCTGCGGGGGGCGACCTCGTCGATGTGCTCGAATCGGCCGTGGCCGGCGTCGAGGCGCGCTTCGCCGTCGACTCCGACGGCGGCATCGTCGGCATCGACCTCTGGACGGCGCCCGACGCCGATCCCTGCGAGCTCCGCGTGACGGCGCCGCTCGCCGGCGACCCGCGGATGCCGGGACGACTGGAGGTCCACCGCGGGCCGGAACTCTTCGGCACGTTGGTCGTGGAGCGTGTGCAGCGGACGGGGGCCGAGCGATGAGGCCGCATCCCACCGTCGCGCTGCTCGTGACGCTGGCCGGCCTCGCCGCCGTCGCCCCCGGGGGCGAGCCGAGCCCGCAGGCCGTGATCGCCGGTGCCGCCCGCAAGGTGGTCAAGCTCTACGGCGCGGGAGGGCTCCGCGGACTCGAGGCCTACCAGAGCGGAATCCTGGTCTCGCCCGACGGCCGGATCCTCACCGCCGCCACCACCGTGCTCGATTCCGAACAGCTCGACTGCGTGCTCGACGACGGCCGCCGCTTCGAGGCCCGGCTCGTGGGCGTCGATCCGCGTCGGGAACTGGCGGTGCTGGCGATCGACGGCGCCGATCTGCCCTGCTTCACCCTGACACCCGGCGCCCCGCCGGTGCCGCCCGGCACACGGGTGGTGGCCCTCTCGAACATGTTCGGCGTGGCGGCCGGGGACGAGCGGGTGACGGCGCAGCGGGGCGTGGTGACGGCGGTCGTGCCGCTCGAAGCCCGGCGCGGTGCGGCCGAGGCGCCGTTTCGCGGCACCGTCTACGTGCTCGACTGCACGACGAACAATCCGGGCAGCGCCGGCGGAGGCCTCGTCGACGCGGAGGGGCGGCTCGTCGGTATGCTCGGCAAGGAACTGCGGAGCACCGCGGCCGGCATCTGGCTCAACTACGCCATTCCGGAGGCCGAACTCGCCTCCGGCCTCGAGGGCGTGCTCACCGGCAGCGCCGTCGCCGTGGGGCCGCAGGTCGAACCCCTCGATCCGCGGCTTGTGGGCGCCGTGCTCGTGCCCGACCTGCTCGACCGCACACCGCCGTTCGTGGAGAGCGTCGCGCCCGGCTCGGCGGCCGACCGCGCGGGCCTCAAGCCCGACGACCTCGTGATCGCGGTGGCCGGCCGCACGGTGACGACGCGACAGGCCGTGGAGGCCGCGCTCGGGGCCCTGGCCGAGGGCGACCCCGTCACGGTCACGGTGATCCGCGGGGGCGGGCTCGTGGATCTCGACCTCGGCCCGCGGCCGCCGACGGGTGCACCATGAACGGCCGGCCGCCGCGGACCACGCGGCTGACGATCCTGATCCTCGCGCTGGCCCTGGCGGGAACGGCCACGGGCCGACTCCGCTCGGCCGAGCCCACGCGCGCGGAGGAGGCCGCCTTCCAGCGGGCGGTCGAGCGGGTCGCCGGGGCGGTGGTCCGCATCGAACCGCTCGCGCTCTCGACCGGTTCGACCGCCGCCGAGGCCGCCGCCGGCAGCGGGCCTTCCACCGGCCTGGTCGTCGCGCGCGGACGCGTGCTCACCACCGCCTTCGCGGTGCCCGCCGACATCGACTCGGCCGTGGTGGTGCTGCCCGAGGGCGGCCGTCGGGCGGCGACCGTGCGGGCCCGTGACGCCTCCCGGGGCCTCGTGCTGCTCGCCGTCGACGACCTTCCCGAGCCGCCGCCGCTGGAGGCCGTGCGCCGCGCGGAGCTCAGGCCCGGCCAGTGGGCGATCGCCGTGGGACGCGGCTGGGACGCCGCGACCGCCAGCCCCGCGGTGGGCATCATCTCGGCGGTGGACCGCGTCTGGGGCAAGGCGGTGCAGACCGACGCTGCCGTCTCGCCGATGAACTACGGCGGACCGCTCGTCGACATCGCGGGCCGCGTGATCGGCGTGCTCGCGCCCTTGCCGGCCGAGACGGCGGGCATGACCGAGGGCACGGAGCTCTACGACGCCGGCATCGCCTTCGCCGTGCCGCTCGAGGACGTGCTTGCCATGCTGCCGCGGCTCGAGCAGGGCGAATCGCTCGCGGCCGGCATCCTCGGCATCGGCTACCGGTCACGGGACATGATCAACGGTGAGCCCGTGATCGCCTCGGTGCGCCAGGGCTCACCGGCGGCCAAGGCTGGCCTGAGGCCCGGCGACCGGATCGTGCGGATCGCGGGCCGCGACGTGACGCGGGTCGCCGACGCCCGCCATGCGCTCGCGCCGCGGTATGCCGGCGACACGATCACCGTATCGGTCGAGCGTGGAGACGGCGACGACCGCGAGACGCTCGACGTGACCGCCACCCTCGTCGAGACGCTGCCGCCGTGGCGACGGGCCGTGATCGGCGTCGTGCCCCGGCCCGCCGCGGATGATGCCGCGGCGGGGCAGGGGGGCCCGGTGATCGCGTGGGTGCTGCCGGGTGGGCCCGCGGATCGCGCCGGCCTGCGGGCCGGCGATCAGCTCACCGCGCTTGCACCGGCCGACGCCGCGGCGGCGTCACTCGACTCCCCCGCGGCGGCCACAGGCGCGCTCGCCGGCGTCGAGCCGGGGCAGCCGGTCACGGTCTCCTTCACGCGCGGCGGCCAGCTGCAGACCGTGGAGGTGGCGACCGCCCCGCTCGCCGGCGACGTGCCCGCGGAGGGGCCGCCGCGCGAGCCCGCCGCGGCCGATCCGCTCGACGGGCCGAAGGATCCGGTCGACGTGGTCCGGCTCGAGGCCGCGGAAGTGGCGGATCCGCCGCTGGCTGTGATTCCGCGGGGCGCCGGGCCCGTGGGTGTGCTCGTGTGGTGCGGCCCGCCGCACGGCAAGGCCGCCGAAGGCGAAGCGACCCCCTGGAAGGCGGCGGCCGCGCGACACGACGTCGCCGTGATCCTGCCGGGGTCGGCTGCCGCGGATGCCTGGAGCCGCGACGACATCGGCGCCGTCACGCGGGCGCTCGCCTCGCTCCACGCGCGGCGGCCGCTCGACCCGGCCCGGATCGGGATCGCCGGCAGCGGCGCCGGGGCGGCCTTCGCGTGGCTCGTGGCCGAGCGGCTCGGTGGTGGCGTCGGCGGCGTCGCCCTCGCGGGCACGGGCCTGCCGCGGCGGGCCGCCATCGAACCCGCCACGCCGGCGAACGCCCGATGGGTGCTGCTCGGCCCGGGCAGCGACGACGCATCGCGGCAGCGGATCGCCGCCGACGCGGCGCAGCTCGAGCGAGCCGGGCATGCGGTGGGCCTCGTGCCGGCCGACGAGGGGGATCCCCCGGCGGACCTGCTGTGCCGCTGGGTGACGCTGCTGGGGCTCTTGTGACGCCGCGGGTCGTGTTCGCCGACGCCGAGCTCGTCGTGGTCGACAAGCCGTCGGGCATGCCGAGCGTTCCGGCGCGGACGCCGCTCGATCCGCCGGATGTCGCGACGCGGCTCAACGCGGCTTTCGGGCCGCTCGAGGCGGTGCACCGGCTCGACCGCGACACCTCCGGGCTGCTCGTGCTCGCCCGCACGCGGGCGGCCCGCTCGGCCCTCGGCGCGGCGTTCGAGCGCCGGGCCGTGGCCAAGCGGTATCTGGCGGTGGTCCTGGGCGCGGCCCCCACGGCCGCCGGCGAGGTCGTGCTCCCGCTCGCAGCCGACCGCGACCGGCCGCCACGGCAGCGGGTCGACCACGCGAACGGCAAGCCTTCGAGCACGCGCTGGCGGCTGCTGGCGACATGCGCCGACGCGGCCGGCGACTGCGCGGGTCCGACGAGCCTGCTCGTGGTCGAGCCGCTCACGGGGCGGTCACACCAGATCCGCGTGCACCTCGCGAGCCTCGGCTGCCCGATCGCCGGCGACCGGCTCTACGGGGGCGAGGCCGAAGCGGTGCCCCTGGCCCTGCACGCGGCGGGCCTCGATCTGCCCCACCCCGCGACGGGCGCGCGGCTCGTCCTCACGGCGCCCCCGCCGCCCGGCCCGCCGTGGGACCGGTTCGCCGGTTCGATCAGCGCGGCGTTGGCTGCATGGCCGAGCGGCTCACCTTCTGCCAGTAGCGGGAAAAGCGGCCGAGGTCCGTGACCCGCGTGCGGTCGCAGAACGCGGGCCACTCGTGCACGGCCACCGGCAGCGACCGCGCGACCACGTCGGCGGCGGCGCGCACGTGCGGACACGACTTCTCGGCCACGGCCACGCCGTCGCAGCCGAGCGCGATCGCGCGGGCGGGCAGGATCTCGCTGGGATCACCGAGTTGGATCTCGATGTCGGGAACGTCGGCCAGGCACTCCCAGAGGAACACGAGCCGCTTCAGGGCCGGCCGCTCGCCGGCGAGCCAGCGGTCGTCGACGACGAAGATGCGCGGCGCAGCGGGGTGGGCTGCGGCCGCGGGGCTCGTCGCGGAGGCCGAGTCGAGCGTGAGCCAGACGAGCGGCTGGCGGGGGCCCGGGCCGGCGCCCCCGGGCCGCCATACCGCCGCGGGGCGGATCCGCGGCGTCGGCCCCTCGCGCGGGCCGGAGCCATCACGAAACAGCCGCAGGGCGAGCTGCTCGTAGTCCCCCTCGACATCGCAGGACCCGAACACCGGGCAGCGGCGGCAATGAACGCCCGCGGTGAAGCGTTCCAGGTTCTCGCGATTGAAGAGGTACGGCTTCGCGGAGAACGTGCCGGCCACCCACTGCCAGGAGAGATGTTGCTCGCGGGGTCGGCGTCGAGCAGGTGCTGCAGGAACCAGTCGGCCCCCGCCTGCCACCGCACGCCCCGGGCATGCACCAGCCACGAGGCCAGCCACATCCGCTCGTGGTTGTGGAGCCACCCGGTGTCGTGCAGCCGGCCCACGAACGCGTCGATGCAGGCCATGCCGGTGCGCGCCTCGAGGACGTCGTC
>JBJTAA010000257.1:0-2406 GCA_046090525.1 Planctomycetota bacterium | reverse complement strand
CGCTCGCTTCGGCCATCCCTGGCCTCCGCTCGCTCGATGCTGGCTTCGCTTCGGCATCCTGCCTGCGCTTGCCAGCAACGCCGGCTCCGGGGTACCGGCAGTCCCTCGCAGTCCATTGCCGTGAGGGTGGCAGTGAACGTGGCCGCAGGCATCTTGCTCGCGGGCTGGGCTGCCGCTGCAGCGGGCGCGACGTTCGGAGTAGGCTGGGGCGGTGACGGCGCCGTGGGCGTCGCTCGAGCGAGCGAGAGACATCTATGCGGATCGGTGTGTTCGGCGGCAGTTTCGATCCGGTGCACTACGGGCACCTGATCGCCGCGGAGTGCGCCCGTGAGCAGGCCCGGCTCGACCGGGTCGTATTCGTGCCGGCCGCCGCGCCGCCCCACAAGCCGGGCCGGATGCTGGCCGACGGCAGGCACCGGCTGGAACTGCTCACGCTGGCCATCGGCGGCCACGATGCGTTCGCCGTCTCCCCGATCGAGATCGACCGCGGGGGCACGAGCTACACGGTCGACACGCTCGCCGCGCTCGCCGCCGATCACCCCGGAGACCGGCTCGTGCTCATCCTCGGGCCCGACTCGCTGGCCGGCTTCGCCACGTGGCGCGATCCCGCCCGGATCGCCGCGCTCGCCGAGATCGTGCCGGTGGAGCGGGAGTCGCTCGACGACCTGGCGGCCGCGGCCGCCGCGGGCGGCCTGGTCGACGTGCTGGGGCCGGAGGCCGTCGCGGCGCTCCTCGCCCGCCGCGTCCGCATGCCGGCCATCGGCATCCGCGCCACCGACCTGAGGTCTGCCGTGGCCGCGGGGCGGAGCATCCGCTATCGCACGCCCCGCGCGGTCGAGCGCTCCATCGCCACCCTCGGCCTCTATCGCTGACCGCTGCCGTCGCCGACCGCCGCCAGCCGCTTCGCGAGCAGCCGGCTCTTCGGCTCGGCCGCCACCCGCGGGTCGGCCGCCAGCGCGGTCACGAGCACGGCGAGCTGCTCGGCGGGACCATGCTCGAGGTTCAGGAGCACGTGCCGCTGGCCGGCCACCGTGCACGGCCCGCCCGCCAACTCGCCCAGCGGCTCCTCACGGACACGGTAACCGAGCTCGAGGGCCAGCTGGCGCGCCTCCTCCAAGAGCCCCAGCGTGTCGTTCATGGCGGATCGTCCCTGCGGGCGGCACCCGGCTCCACGGTCAGCGCGGCCACCGTTCGGGCAACCCGCGCTGCTCACGCCGGGCGTCGCGGGCCCGGCGCCACTCCGTGTATCGGGCCCGCTCCTCGGGCGTGGTGCGATCGATCATGCCCTTTCGCCAGCGGTTCCGCTCCTCCTCGCTGCGGCTGGCCCAGGGCTGGCTGCCCTGGCCCGTCGGCGCACCGCCCTGCCCCTGCTGCGCTTGCTGCCCCTGCTGACCCCCCGCACCCATCGCTTGCATCATGGCCTGGCCCGCCTCGAACGCCTTCCGCCAGGTCTCCTCCTCGTCGATCTGGCGGTCGATTTCAGCCATCCGCTTTTCGGGTGGCAGCGCGAAATACCGATCGATCCGCGCCCGGAAGGCCGACCGGAACATGTCCGACCCGTTCCGCTCGACCTGCGGGCGAAGATGCTCCGGCAGGGCCTCGGTCTTCTGGCGGATCTCCATCATGGCGGTCGCGGCCGCCGTGGCGTCGGCGAGGGTGACGGTGCCACCCCCGAGTTGGGCGTACCGGTCGCGGGCCTGCTCCTGCAGCGCCAGGATCTCCGCCACGCGCGGATCGGTCGTGAACCGGATCCAGCCGCCCAGCCAGGCGATGAGGAACGCGATCACCGCCACGACGCCGAGGCCGACGAGCCAGGGCCACGGCCCGCTGGAGTCCCGGTCGCCGGCGGCCGGACGCACCCGGCCTGCGGATCGGGCTGTCGCGGTTCCCATCGGATCATACTCCAGAGAGAGGCCGGGGGCGGCCGTCAGAGATTCTCGACGTGGCCGTCGAGGTAGAGGAAGTTGCGGGCCCCCTCCGGGGGCGTCGCCGGCTCGTTGAAGTCGGTTTCCTCCCGTTGCGGCAGCCAGGAGAAGCCGCCGTGAAAGGCACTGAACTCGTAGAGCACCCAGAGCCTCGACGAGGCGCCCTGCTGCCCGCGGTAGGTCAGCGCCTCCTCGCGGGTGCGGCCCACCGTCTTGCCGGTGGCCGGGTCGGTTCGCGTCAGCCGCCGGGCGGGGTACTCGTAACTCGTCCCCTCGTAGGCGACATCCGTGTATTCGGGCGGCCGGTCCCTCAGCGACCTCCCGATCCGCGCCAGCCGCGCTTCGAGCGCCGCGACCTCGGCCGGGGGCCGCACGAAGTAGGCGATGTCGGACGGGCAGCGGAAGCCCTCGCGATTGTTCTCCATGAAGGAGCCGAGCACCGACACGATGCTCGGCTTGATGGGCCGCTCGGAGGTGAAGA
>JBJTAA010000256.1:0-7699 GCA_046090525.1 Planctomycetota bacterium | reverse complement strand
GGCGGGCGGATGCCGTGGATGGGAAACCCGCGGCCACTTTGATAAGCGGCAGCGATTCCCCGGTCGAAGTGGCAGTGGGATTTCATCCCGCTGAATGCGGTCTCGGTGGCGGGCGGATTCCGCGGGTTGGAAACCCGCGGCCACTTTCAGGACGACCGCCGCCGAGTCCGGGCCGTCACAGCCAGCCGGCGGCCGCGAGCACCTCGACGACCAGGATGATGGCCACGCCCACGAGCGACTCGCCGGCGATCAGGCCGCTGGCCACCGGCACCGTGAACTCCTCGGCCGCCCGTGGGCGGGCCTTGGCCACGCCCCAGGCGATCAGGGCGCCGGCGAACATCGCGATCGAGTTGAAGGCCGGGATCACGCCGGCGATGCCGAGGCCCGTGGTCGAGGGGAGCCACCGGCGGACGTGCGGCGGGGAGAACTCCTCGACCAGCGTGAGCACGACACCGAGCACCGCGCCCACCAGGATCGCCTGGAAGGCGCCCGGGGGCAGCGCCTGCACGCCGTCGGCCAGCAACTCCGCGACGCCGGCCCAGACCTTCGCGGCCGGCGCGGGCAGCGATTCCGAGCCGAGCCGGTCCGGGTTGCGCTGCACCACGAACTGGTAGGCCGGCACCGAGATCAGCGTGCCGGCGATCACGCCGCAGAACTGCGAGATCGTCTGCTTCCGGGCGTTGCCGCCGAGCAGGTAGCCGCTCTTGAGATCCGTGAGCAGGTCGGCGGCATGCGAGGCGGCGCCCGACGTGATCGAGGCCGTCATCAGGTTGGTCGTGATGTTCGACGGGGCGACGACGCCATAGAGCAGCTGCGTGATCTTGCCCATGGCGCCGATCGGTGTGATGTCGGTCTCGCCGGTGGCCCGGGCCGCCACGATGGACAGGAGGAAGGTGACGAGCACCGCCAGGATCCCCATCCACCAGGTGATCCCGAACAGCCAGTGGCCGAGGAGCACGCAGGCCGCGCCGGCGGCGAGCGTGCCGGTGACGAACCAGCTGGCCGGCACCTCGACGCGGGCCAGCGGGTCGGCGTCGGGGCGGGCGGCGCCGCCGCCGGCCAGCCGCGCGAGGCCGCCGAAGGCCCGCAGCACCGTCCGCCACTTGAGGCCGAAGGAGAGCAGGCCCGCCGTGACCATCATCGCCGTCGACGGCCAGAGGACCCACGAGACGATGCCCCGGTAGCCCGGCTCGGCGATCCCCCGCTCGACCAGGATCGGCCCGATGACCCCGTAGCAGAGCAGGGCCCCGATGAGCATCGACGCGGCCACCCGCAGGCCCATGATCGCCCCGGCGGCCACCATGATCAGTGAGCCCTCGATCCCGATCGTGAACCGGGTGAGGATGTCGCGGCCGAAGGCCGTGGGCAGGAAGGGCAGGTGCTCGGGAAAGGCGAAGGGGGCGAGGGCCTTGAAGTGCGGCAGCAGCTCGCGCCACACGGCCATGCCCCCGCCGGCGAGCGCCGCGGCGAACAGCGACCGCGCCTTGGCCACGGCCGCGCCGCCGGCGGAGTGGAGGCTGCGGAGCGTCTCGGCCGTGGCGATGCCGGAGGGGAAGGGGAGGCGGTCGATGTTGACGAGCTGCCGCTTGAGCGGGATTGCCATGAACACGCCGAGCAGCGAGACGGCCCCGAGCCAGAGGCCGAGTTCCAGCGACGTGAGCAGCCGGCCGGTCGTGAGGTAGAGCGCCGGCATCGCCGAGACGAGGCCCGCGCTCGACATGTAGCCGGCGGCGCTGGCGGCGCTCGACATCGTGTAGTTCTCGAGGATCGTGAAGGGCCGGTCGCGCCAGGGGGGCACGATCCGCTCGAGGGCCGAGAAGGCGGCGTAAGCGATGATGCAGGAGGTGACCGTGACGCCGAGGCCCCAGCCGGTCTTGAGGCCGACGTAGAGGTTCGAGACCGACATCACGCCGCCGATCAGCATCCCGAAGATCACCGCCCGCGGTGTGAGCTGGACGGCGTGGTCGCCGGCGTAGACGTGCTCGAGCCACCAGCGGGAGGCCTCGCCGTCGTCGGCGAACACGGGCTCGGGCGGCGGACTGGGGGCGTCGGTGGTCACACGCGGCCTCGTGGGGTGGGGCCTGAGTGTATGGTTCGGCTCAGGAGTCCGGCCACGCCGTGGCCGGATCACCCCCGGCGGTGCAACCTCGAGACCGATCCGGTTTCGACCGAACCGGACTTCAGGGATCGCCGCCGCGCGAGCCGCCCGGGCAGACCCGCGCGGCACCGCCGGCGACCTGGCGACCTGGCGACCCTCTTTCATCGTGCCTCGCCCGCCAGTGCCGCCCGCATGAACGCCGGGCGGTTGGTCGTGATGCCCATCGCGCCTAAGTCGCGGAAGAAGCGGGCGTCGTCGGGCGCGTCGATCGTCCAGACGTGGAACTCGGCCACGCCGCCCGCCCGGAGTCGCTCCACGAACCCGCGGTCGATCACCCGCCGCTCACCCTGCAGGCCCACGCCGTCGGCGCCGCAGGCCTCGACCGTGGCGGCGATCGCCTCGGCCACGGGGCGCCACGCACCGCTCGCCTCGTCCTGTTTGAAGCCGGTCAGCCAGTGGGCCCGGATCGCCGGCAGGGCCCGTTTGCAGGCGGCCACCGTGTCGGGATCGAAGGCGATGAGCGTGAGATCGGCCGGATCGCCCTGCCAGCCCGCGAGCTCGGCGGCAAGCGGGGCTACGATCTCGGGGCCGGTCTTGAGCTCGATGAAGAACCGTCCACCCGGCGGCACGGTGGCGAGCACTTCGGCGAAGGTCGGCGGCGGCTCGCCGGCGAACGCGGCAGCCTTCCAGCGGCCCGCGTCGAGCCGCCGCAGGTCGTCGAGCCGCGTCCGGGCGACGACGTGGTTCACCCCCGCCACCCGCTTCGTGTCGGCATCGTGGATGCACACGATCCGCCCGTCGGCCGTGAGCCGGAAGTCGCCCTCGATGGCGTCGGCCCCCTGCTCCCAGGCGAGCCGGAACGCGGCGAGCGTGTTCTCCGGGGCGTCGTGCGAGGCGCCCCGATGGGCGGTGATCAACTGGGCGGATGCCAACGGGCCGAGCATGACCAGACTCACGGCGGCGAGCACGGGCGAACGAAGGGGGCGGGCGGTCACGGGGCGTTCCCTGCCGGAGCGGCACGGAGTGGTCAGGACGGCGCTGACGGCAGCCGGCAGCCGAGGTCGGCCATGATTCGCGCGGTGGCGGCGTAGGCCTCGGCGACCCACTCCACGATCCGCGCGGGATCCGGGGCGTATTCGAGCTCGATGCTCACCACGCCGTCGTAGCCCGTGTCGCGGATCGCGGCCAGGTAGTCGGCGATCGGCGTCACGCCGCGGCCCGGCGGCAGATCGCCGTGCACCCGGCCGTCGCAGTCGCTGAGGTGCACGTGCTCGATCCGGCCGGCGAGCCGCGCCACGGCGGCCGGCGGCGTGCGGACCAAGTGGAGGTGGGAGATGTCGCAGTTGGCCCGGACCGTGTCGGGCCGCCCCACGTCGTCGAGGAAGGCGAGCATCGTGTCGATCGAGTTGACGAGCGAGAGCGGAAAGGGCTCGAGCTCGATCGCGATCCTGACGCCCCGCTCGGCCGCGTGGCCGGCGAGCTCGCGGACCGCCTCGACGCCCAGCCGCCACTGCTCGGCGGGCGGGATGATCTCCCGCTGCCAGACGTATTCGCCCAGCACGAGCAGGAGGTTCGAGCAGCCCAGCTCGGCCGCCAGGTCGAGAAAGGCCCGCGTGCGGTCGAGGTGAAACCTGCGGACCGGCGGGTTGACGTCGACGAGGCCCAGGGCCACGCAGCAGAGGCTCACGATCGGCAGGTCGAGGTCGCGGCAGGTGTCGCGAATGAGCCGCCGTTCGGCGGGGTCGATGTCGAGCGGGTCGGCGAAGATGTCGACGGTGTCGAAGCCGAGCCGCTTCGTCGTCTCGAGGCCGAAGCGGGTGCCCTTGCCGGCCTGGGCGAAGGCCGAGTTGATCAGACCGAGCTGCATGGCGGTCTCCGGGGCGGGGATGGGGCCGCACCAGAATATCGCCGTGTCACGAGTGCCGGGTATGGGCTTTGCTTCCGCTCACTCCGCCGCCGGCTCGGCGTCCGCCGGGGCGGCGAGCGGCTCCTTCCCGCGGCGGGTGGCCGTGACCGGCACGCTCCCGGCCACCGGCACCGCCCGCTCGCCGGCCACGATCTCGGCCGTGAGCGTGAGGAGCACCGAGTCACCATCCTCCGCCAGGCCGCCGGTGGCCAAGAGGGCGTCGAGATAGGGCTTCACGGCGCCGCGGAGGGTCTTGTCGGTGGCCGGGCGGGAGGTGTCGCCCACGAAGTTTCGCAGGTCGCCGCCGGCGATCACGTAGCGGCCGCGGCTGCCGTCGAAGAAGGGGTTCGGAAACGAGAAGGTCGCCGCCGTGACGCCGCGGGCCTCGTCACGCAGCACGAGTCGCAGCTCGCCCTTCTCCGGCGGGATGAACGAGGCGGGCACGGCGATCTCCAGGGCGTCGCAGGCCGAGCGGTAGAACTCGTCCACGCGGGCCGACTCGGTGGGCGACGCGCTCGACTTGGTCGTCGAGAACGAGAGGTCGAAGCCGCAGCCGGAGACGAACGCGGGCCCGCCGCCGCCCGCGGACGCCCGCGGGGTGACCGGCACGAGCAACCGCCCGCTCACCCCGTAGGGCGTCGCCAGGTGGATCGCCACCACCTCGCGGCGATTGCAGTCGAGAGCGCAGCAGTCGGCGGCGACGAGGGGGGCAGGTTTGAAACCTGCCGAGGGTGGGGCCGCATTCGGCAGACTGCCAGTCTGCCCCACGGGTGCCGGGAGCGGCTCGGCGGCGGAGGCGAGCTGCACCGTCCGGCGGCCGGCCAGGGCGGCGGCCGGATGCCCGCAGGCCTCGGCCGGGGAGAGCGTCTGCACGCCGCCGGGCACGTCCACGCGGATCACGTCGCGGCCCAGGAGCTCGAACCTCACGGGGCGACCGCCCGCGATCACCTGCGTGTCGTGGATGCTCGCCCCCTTGCCGATCAGGAACAGTGAGGTCGTGGCGGCGGGGTCGATGCCGGCGGCGCCGTACCAGCCGAGGAGTTCCGGCGCCAGGTCGCTGACCCCCGTGTTGAAAAGTTCGAAGCCGCCGGCGGTGTTCTCGTAGGGGACCAGCGCGGTGAGGTGCTGCGTCGGCAGCCGGCGATCCAGCATCTGCACGCGGCGCTGGAGATTGGCTAGGGCCGCGGCGTCGTCGCGGCAGCCCTGGCAGCAGGCGCCGGCCCGCTCGATCGCCCCCACCGAGCGGGTGAGCCGCACCGACTCGCGGGCGTCGGGCACGACGGCCCGCGGATGCACGAGCGAGAACCAACGCGCCTGGCAGTCGAACCGCACGTGGGGCACGAACGAGGGCATCACCACGATCGCCGAACACTCCCGCATCCCAGGCTCGAGCTGCCGCTGGGCGAGGTCGCCGTCGGTCGTGGGGCCGCCGCGGAGCGTCTCGGAGAGCGTCGCCAGCGTGCCGCGGGTGGGGGGCGGCTGCACACGGGGATGGAAACGCCAGCCGAACGTGTCGCTGCCGTGCGAGAAGCCGACGATCGTGCGGTTGAGGGAGACGGTGGCCAGATCGAGCTCCAGGCGACGCGTGGAGCGGGTGAGTGCCTGGGCGTTCAGCCGGCCGCTGGCCGCGGCCAGCGCCATCGCGATCTGGAGCTCGCGGCGGCGGGAATACGCCTCGTCGACGTTCTGCTCCTCGACCGCCGGGTCGAGCGCGAAGACGCGGATCGGCCAACGGGTGCGGACATAGTCGGCGAAGGCGGCCCGCGCCTCGGGCGCGGGATCGGGGCCGTAGAACGGGCCGGCGTGCTCGACCGCGGGGGCGGCTCCGCCGAGCGACGTGGCCGCCTCGCGGATGTCCTCGACGAGCCGTTGGTCGAGCAGGGCGCTCTCCACGAGGATGCCCCAGGCGAGGACGGCGGTGGTGGTGCGGCAGACCGGCACCGCCGGCTGCGGCTGGCCGCAGCAGAGGTCGGCATCGGCCAGGAGCGCCGGGTCGGTCGGGCCGTCCGGGCCGAGGAGGTGCCACGGGTCGCCGCCCGGCTGGGCGGCCGCCACGCTCGTGAAGAACCGGCAGCGGACGCCCCCCAGCCGCGCCGCGTCGCGACCGCGGACGAGGCCGGCGAGGTTCCAGCCGGGGAGTTCCTGCCAGACGTGGCGGTGGTTGGGCAGGGCGAGGAAGTCGTAGGCGGCCTCGAGTTCCTCGTCGAGGTGGTTGCGGACGCTCAGGTAGGCGATGCAGGGGCGATTGATCGGGTCGTGCTCGAGGGCCGCGCGGGTATCGCGGATCAGGATCGCGATCTGGCGGATGCCGCTGACGTCGGCCAGCTGCGAGAACGGGATCGGCAGCCTGGCCCGCCGCGTCTGCACGGACGGCACCGACGCGGGCGCGACCGCCGGCAGGCGGGCCGAGAGCGCCTGCATCGCGGCCATCACGCCCTGCCGGCGGTCGGCCTCATCGGGCGCGGCGCCGTCGGCGCCGAGGATCGTGGCCGCCCAGGCGAGGCACTCGGGGTCGTTGACGGCCCAGGTGAGGGCCGGGGCGATGATGTCCACCAGATCGTTGATCACGAGGTTGCGGAACGTCGCCGGCAGGAGGTCGTCGCCCAGGATCGGCTCGGCGATGAACGTGATCTCCGCGCCGTGTCCCTTGCGCGTCAGGTCGCCCGGGGTGATCGAGACCGGGATCCGCACCAGGTTGAGCGAGTAGCCGGGTGAGTCGGCCGAATCATCCCCTTCGTTGATCCGCCGCAGCTGGTTGAGATGATTCAGGTAGCGGGAGAGCTGGTCGAGGTGGAGGGTCGGCTCGAGGCCGAGCGGTTCGTCGCCGAACGAGACGCCCTGCGGGCCGGCGGGCAGGCCGAACGGGGCGGTGCGGGCGATCACGACGGGATCGGCCCGGTTGACGTCCTCGTTGGTCGAGGGGAGCAGGCCCTGGATCGAGTTCACCACGCTGGCCGAGCCGGTGACCTCCGGCACGGCCACCTGGTCGCCGCGGCGGCGATTTCCCGACGCGGCCTGGAGCGCGAGTGCCATCCCGAGGAAGGCCTGGTCGCTGCGGCGGAGGGCGGCATTGGTGCGGCTCTCGAACCGGCCGAGCTGCGCCCGCATCTGATCCTCGTACTCGGCCCTGTGCCGCGTGAGCCGGTTCTGGCCCCACACGTCCGGAGCCTTGGCGACGATCGAGCCGTAGTGGTCGAGATGGTGCTCGAGCCAGAGCACCTCCCGCGTGAGCTCATCGAGGCAGGGATCGTCGGGCAGCGGCGGAGCGTCGCGGTGGGCCGCCCGCAGGGGGCTCGCGAGCCCGCGGAAGAACCGCGGGAACTCGGCCGGCGCGGGCGCGCTGACGAGCAACGCCAGCGCGGCTGCGAGCAGCGCGAGGCGGGGGCGAGGTGTGGCTCGGCGCATGGCCGTCGTGGCGGTCGGCATGGCGCGGCTCCGAGGAGGGGCCCGGATCGAGGGAGAGGCCCCCCGGATGCTTGAAGGGTCGGCCCGTGCCAGCCGGCAGATTGAGCAGAACCACCGCCACGCGGCCAGTCGCCTGTATCCTTCGCATCTTGCCGGGTCGAGTGCCCCACCGTGAGCCACCGTCATGCGCCTTGAATCGGGTCTCGCCGCCGCCTTCGCCAGGGTGGCGATCGCCAACGTGTCGCGGCCGTTTCCGCACAAGCTCGATCACCTGCTCGACGGCCCCGATC
>JBJTAA010000255.1:0-5271 GCA_046090525.1 Planctomycetota bacterium | reverse complement strand
TTCTGCGTCGTCGCCCCGATCAGCGCGATCACGCCGTTCTCGACGTCGGGCAGGAGCACGTCCTGCTGCGCCTTGTTGAAGCGGTGGATCTCGTCGATGAACAGGCAGGTCTTCTCGCCGTCGTCCTCGAGCCGCCGCCGGGCCGCCTCGATCACCTCGCGCACATCCTTGACGCCCGAGGCCGTCGCCGAGAGTTCGAGGAATCGCCGCCGCGTCTCGGTGGCGATGATCTCGGCGAGCGTCGTCTTGCCCACGCCCGGGGGCCCGTAGAGGATCACCGACCCCAGCCGGTCGGCCTCGATCAGCCGCCGCAGGAGTTTGCCCGCGCCGACGATCGCCTCCTGGCCCACGTAGTCGGCCAGCCGGCGGGGCCGCATCCGGGCCGCCAGCGGAGCGGCCCGGGCGACGTTGGCGGCACGCGAGGCTGCGAACAGATCGGGCATGATTGAACGAAGGATTGTGGGGGACCGGGGTTGCCCGTGCCATCTCGCCGGACGTTCGCTCCGGGCATCCTGCCCTCCACTCACTAGGGGGAAACCTCGCTTCGCCATCCTGGCGACGTTTGGTTTCCTACGCCGCTCGGTTGGCACGGCCAACCCCACCTGCCGATCGTTCGCTCACGGCACGCGGGCCGGCTCGAGTTCACCGGCGGAGATCTGCGCCTCGCGCACCACCTTACCCTCCACGTCGCGGATCGCGAGCGTGACGGGCGGCGGGGCTCCGTCCGCGGCCGCCTCCCAGGCGATCTCGATCGTGCCGAAGTTGGCGCCGTGGAATCGCTCCCCGAGGCGGTGGCGATTGGGCTCGTCGTCGTGGTCCACCCGCTTGGGCTGGTTCAGGCTGCTGGCGGTGAGGTCGTAGAGCGGATAGGCGAGCGCGTCGTCGCCGGCGGGGATCCTGCTGATCTCGGCCGAGTGGCGGTCGCCGCTGACCAGGATCACGCCCGTCGCCTCCGACTCGCGGAGCGTCTCGAGCAGCCGCGCCCGCTCCGCGGGAAAGTTGCCCCAGTGCTCCCAGCCGTGCTCCGTGCTCGCCACCTGGATGCTCGAGAGCACGATCCGCACCTCGGCCGGCCGGCGGAGCGCCTTGGCCAGCCAGGCCCACTGCTCGGCCCCGAGGATCGTGGCCTCGGGATCGTCGGTCGGCCGATACGGCCCCTTCCCCTTCACCCGCTCGGGCTTCGGGATCGAGACGAGCGGCGACCGGTGCGACCGCGTGTCGAGGCAGATGAACTGCACGCGGCGGCCCGGTGGCCCGACCACGAGCTGCCGGTAGATCCCCTCCCGCTTCCGCACCGGGGCGTCGGCGGCGATGCCGAAGAAGTCGAGGAACACCTGCTGCGACTCGCGCCGCAGCGGATACTCGCGGCCCCCGTCGTTGACGCCGTAGTCATGGTCGTCCCAGACGGCCACGATCGGCACGGTGTTGCGGATCACGCCGAAGCCGCGGTCGGCGGCGAGCAGGTCATATTTGCCCCGCAGGACGGCCATGTCCTCGGTGTCGCCATAGACATTGTCGCCGAGCAAGAGCAGGACGTCGGGCTTGAAGCCGCTCACGGCCGACCAGATCGGCATCGGCCGATCCTGCTTGGCACAGGAGCCCAGCGCGATCCGCGCGACGACGAGATCACCCCCCGGCTCGCCCGCGAGTGACGCCCCGGCGAACACCGCCATCACCAGCGACGCGACGGCCGAACGCGACATCGGCGGAGCCCCCTCGCGGCCTCTAGCCCGTCCAGACGAACTCGACGGCCGCGTCGATCTCGGGGTGGAGGCTCTTGTGCACCGGGCAGCTGAGGGCCGCCTGCTCGAGGGCCGCGCGGTGCTCGTGGTCGGCGGGGAGCGGGATCGTGATCCGCGTGCGCAGCGAGGCGATCCGTCGCGGCGGAGCGGCGGTCATCACCTTCTCAGTCTCGGCTGTCATGCCGGCGAGGTCGAGGCCGCGGCGATCGGCCACGATCCCCATGATCGTCATCATGCAGGCGCCCAGGGCCGTGGCCATGAGGTCGGTCGGCGAGAAGCTTTCGCCCTTGCCGTGGTTGTCGGTGGGGGCGTCGGTGACGAGCGTGGTTCCGGAGGGGCCGTGGGTGGCGCGGCAGCGGAGACCGCCTTCGTAGGTGGTGGTGAGGTTGACCATGGGCGGGTCCTGCGGGTGCGGGCGGGGAACCGTGAGTGTAACGGCCGGATCAGGCGAACGTGGCGGCGGGATTGTATCCCGCCGAACTGAATCAGGGTCGATTCCGCGGGTTGGAAACCCGCGGCCACTTCCTGCGACAGGCCCACTCCTGCGCGGCGGCCACTTTCCGATCGGCCCGGCGGCCGGGATTCGGGTCGCGGCCTAGGATAGGTGGCTCGCCCCAGGATCACGCCGCATGGGTTTTCGTTCGCTCCGCGACTGCGTCGAGGCACTCCGCCCGGAGCGCGAGTGCGTGTTCATCGACCACCCGGTCGATCCGCACCTCGAGATCGCGGAGATCCAGCGGCGGCTGTTCCGGGCCGGCGGGCCGGCGGTGCTGTTCACGCGGCCGCGGGGCAGCGACTTCCCCGTCCTCGTGAACCTCTACGGCACGAAGCGGCGGATCGAGCGGATCTTCGCCGACTCGCTCGACCGGGTGCGGCGGCTCGTGGAGCTCAAGATCGACCCGACGGCGGCTCTGCGGAAGCCCACCCGCTACTGGCGGTCGCCCGTCGACGCGCTCTCCATGCTGCCGCGCCTCGTGCGGAGCGGTCCGGTGATGGCCCGTTCGGTGCCGCTCTCCCGGCTGCCGGCGGTGGTCTCGTGGCCGGGCGACGGCGGGCCCTTCGTCACGCTGCCGGCCGTCTACACCGAAGACCCGAACCGCCCGGGCCCCAAGCACTCGAACCTCGGCATGTACCGGGTGCAGCTCGCGGGCAACGACTACGAGCGCGACCGCGAGGTGGGCCTCCACTACCAGATCCATCGCGGCATCGGCCTCCACCACGCCGCGTCCCTGTCCCGCTCCGAGCCCCTGAAGGTGGCGATCTTTCTCGGCGGTTCGCCCGCCATGGCCGTCTCGGCGGTGATGCCCCTGCCCGAGGGGCTCTCCGAGCTGACCTTCGCCGGCGTGCTCGCGGGCCATCGGATTCCGCTGATCCGCCGCCCGGGCGGGCCGGCGATCTACGCCGACGCCGACTTCGTGATCGAGGGCACGGTCTCGCCCGGCGCGACGAAGCCCGAGGGCCCCTTCGGCGACCACCTGGGCTACTACGCCCGGAAGCACGAGTTTCCGCTGATGCGGGTCGATCACGTCTGGCATCGCGAGGGGGCGATCTGGCCGGTCACCGTCGTGGGCCGCCCGCCCCAGGAAGACACGCTCTTCGGCTGGCTCGTCCACGAGCTCACCGGCCCCGTGATCCCCACCGTGCTGCCGGGCATCTCGAGCGTGCACGCGGTCGACGCGTCGGGCGTGCATCCGCTCCTGCTCGCCGTCGGCAGCGAGCGGTACATGCCCTGGAAGAAGTCGGACCGGCCCGCGGAACTGCTCACGCAGGCCTCCGCGATCCTCGGCCAGGGGCAGCTGTCGCTCGCCAAATACCTGTTCATCGTCAATGGTGGCGACTGCCCGGGCCTCGATGCCCACCACGTCCGCGAGTTCCTGGGCTGCCTCCTCGCCCGGGCCGACTGGCGCCGCGACTGCCACTTCCACACCGAGACCACGATCGACACGCTCGACTACTCGGGCTCTGGCTTCAACGCCGGGTCGAAGCTCGTGGTGGCCGCGCGGGGGCCCGCGATCCGCGACCTCGCCACGGAGCTGCCCGCCGACATCCCGCTGCCCCCCGGCTTCGCGAACCCGCGGGTCTGCCTGCCGGGCGTGGTGGCCATCGAGGGGCCGCGGATCGAGCCCCGGCCGCGGCTCGAGGCTCCGAACGACGCCGCGATCTGGGCCTCGGCCGCCGACGCCGGCTGGAGCGGCGACGTCGAGCGGTTCTGCGGCGGCATCGGCCCCGAGCATCCGCTGCGGCGGTTTCCGCTGCTCGTCGTGGTGGACGACGCGAGCTTCACGGCGGCCACGCTCGAAAACTTCCTCTGGACCACGTTCACGCGGTCGAACCCCGCCGCCGACGTGCACGGTGTCGAGGCCGAGATCCGCAACAAGCACTGGGGCTGCCGTGGGCCGCTCGTGATCGACGCCCGGCTGAAGCCGCACCACGCGCCGCCGGTCGAGGAAGACCCGGCGGTCTCGGCCGCGGTCGACACGCTCTGCCGCGCGGGCGGCCCGCTCGCCGGGCTCGGGCTCTGACCCGACTCAGGCCGTGATGCTCGAGACGCGGATCTTCGTGGAGAGCGCCCGGTGGCCGGTGCGGCGGCGGTAGTTCTTCCGCCGCTTGAACTTCTGCACGTAGATCTTCTCGCCCTGCACGAGGCCCAGGACCTCGGCCTTCACCGTGGCCCCCTTCACCTTCGGCTTACCGATGGTGAGTTTGCCCGCCTTGCTGACGGCCAGAACCTCGTCGAACACCACCTCGCCGCCGGCCGGCAGGTGGCGGAAGTCGATCTCGAGTTCCTGCCCCTCCATCACGCGATACTGGCGACCGCCATCGGCGACGACGGCGTAGGTGTGGCCCGCGCCCTTCATGGTGGCGACGGAGGAAGTCTCGGAAGCGTTGGCGGCCATGGCTCGGATCGGGGTTGAGGGACGGGAGTGACTTGTTCGCAGAGCCCTGTAGGGTAGCCCACGACCGACCGCCGGTCGAGTGGGCCTTGTTTCAGGCGAAACGGGCGTGCTTCGGCGGACCTGATGCCACTTCCCAGTCGGGCCGGTAGGCCCTACGAACCAGCGCACCGGGGGCTTTGCGTGGTATCTTCCACGCTGTCTGAGCGGGAAATGGTTGCACCGGTTTCGTCGCCACGCCAGGGAATCGTCATGCCCCGGTCCGTTCAGCGTGACCCGCTGACGGTGTCGGCAAAACGGATGGTGAGCATCGATGACGAACGCACCCGACCGACTCTCCCTCCGACTCGCCCTTCCGGGCCTGCCCGAACTCGAGCCGCTCGTGCGTGACTTCGCAGGCCATGCCCTGCGGCTGGCCGACTTCACCGGCGCCCGGCAGGCCGACTTGCTCGAAGCCTTCGTCTCCGGCCTGGGCCTGATCGAGGACGCGCTTCGCCGGGAGGGCGACGCCGCCGTCGAGTTGGAACTTCGGGCCGACATCGACGCGGAGGGATTGGAGTTTCGGGTGCTCGAACACGGCATGCCGCTCGGCGGCACCGACGCCACGGGCGCCGGCCAGGCCGGGGCCGACATCG
>JBJTAA010000254.1:0-7021 GCA_046090525.1 Planctomycetota bacterium | reverse complement strand
CCGGAATCCTTCGGGGCCGATCGCAGCGAGGCGATTGTGGCCCGGGCCCCCCGTTTTCGCGAGGCGGCCTGGCTGGCCCGTCGCTGATGCGGGCGGCGCAAGCAACGCCACGCCGGTATTCGGCCGGCAGGCCCGTCTGCTAGACTTAGGGCCTCTTTGGTCTTTTCCCACGCTGCCGGCGGTTCCGCCGGTCCTCCCCACTCCCTCCTTGTAGACAGCCGCGGCGAGGCCTCGGCCATCCCGCGGCCCGGTCAGCATGGTCACGAAACTCATCGTCGCTTCCGGCAAGAGCGCCGGTCGCACCATCGCCATCAAGCGCAACAAGTTGCTCATCGGCCGGGCCGAGGAGTGCGATGTGCGGCCGCTGAGCGAGGAAGTCAGCCGCCGGCACTGCGCCGTGATCGTGGGGCCGGCCGACGCCTGGGTGGAGGATCTCGGCAGCCGCAACGGCACGTTCGTCAACGGCACGCGGATCGAGGCCAAGACGAAGCTCGCCGACGGCGACCTGATCCGGGTCGGCTCGCTGGAACTGCGGGTCTCGCGGCAGGAGCCGGCCGCGGCCAAGGGGCCCGGCGAGGACGTCTCCCGCCTGCTGATGGCCGACGACACGGACGCCGCCAACGCCGACACCACGCGCTCGGTCGCGTCGGCCAAGCCGGCGGAGGCGGATCCCGGCGACAGTTCCATCGTGACGGGCATCGAGGGCTCCCCGACCGAGTCGGGCGTGCACGACTCGTCGCGCTCCTCGACCACCATCTCGCTCAAGGACCTCAAGGCGGCCGCCAAGGAGAAGCCCGGCACGCTGCCGCAACAGACGGCCGCCGGCAAGAAGTCGGATTCTTCCCGCGACGCGGCCGCCGAGGCCTTGAAGAAGTTCTTCGATCGCAAGTAGGGCCCGCGGCCGGCAGGTCCGGTCGTGACGGTCAGGCGGACCGCACCGGCCGGACCAGCCGGATTTTCGAACGATTTTCGCCCGCCGGCAGCTCTTGCGCCGCCGGCAGCGGTCATGCTTCCGGCAGAGTTTCACGCGACGCCGGGCCGGCCGTCGCGACACCGACCGGAGACCTTCGCCCATGTCCGCCGCCGTCACCGACACCAAGGCCCCCCGCTCCGCCCGTCGCTCCCCCGCCGCCCGTGCCGCCGTTCGCCACGGCCGCCGCCGGCTGATCGACCCGACCACCTGCGAGCGCGACTACGCGGCTGAAGAGCTCGAGTTCATGCAGGCCCTCGACCAGTACAAGCGCACGAGCGGCCGGATGTTTCCGACCTGCAGCGAGATCCTCGAGGTGGTCAAGTCGCTGGGCTACCGCCGCGACGTGGGCTGAACGCGTGGCGGGCAGCCCGGTTCCGCCCCCAGGAGCCCGGTTCCGCCCCCAGGAGCCCGGTTCCGCCGGAACCGGTTTCCCTTCGACGCCGCGTCCTGCGTGATCCGGTCACGGCGTGACCGGACTCCTGAAGTGCACCGCGAGGGGTTGCCGGCACCCCGGAGCCGGCGTTGCTGGCAAGCGCAGGCAGGATGCCGGAGCGCAGCCAGCATCGAGCGAGCGAAGGCCAGGGATGGCCGCAGCGAGCGTCCGGGCGACGGGGACCGGCGGCCCCGAGCCTGCGGAACCCAAGGCGATGTCAAACGTGATCCGGTCACGGCGTGACCGGGCTCCTGGCCGGGGTTGCCGGGGGTGCGGGTCATCGCTACCCTCCCCGCCCCCCCAGACTCCGGTGCCGCCGTGCGTCGCTCTCTCGTCATCCTGCCGGCGCTCATGGCCCTCGGCTGCGGCGGCATGGGCAAAAACGATTCCGCCCAGGGCGTGCAGCTCTACCAGCAGGGGAACTACCTCGGGGCCGTGAACCACTTCCAGGACGCGCTCGCCCGCCAGCCCGGCAACCCCGACTGCTTCTACAACCTCGGGGCCACGTATCACCAGCAGGCGAAGGTGTTCGGAAACAAGGCCGACCGGCAGGTGGCTGAGCAGTACTACCACCTCTGTCTGGCCCGCAATCCCGACCACGTCGCCTGCCAGCGGGCCCTGGCCGTGCTCCTGGTGGAGGACGGCCGCAGCCAGGAGGCGGTGACGAACCTGCAAAACTGGGCCACCGCCCGGCCCACGAATCCGCAGCCCCACATCGAGCTGGCCCGCCTCGCCGAGGAGCATGGCGACGTGCGGGAGGCCGAAAACCAGCTGATCGACGCGCTGGCGATCGATCCCAACAACCCGCGAGCCCTGGTGGCCTTGGGCCAGCTCCGGGAGGCGGCCGGCGATCCCGGTCAGGCGGTGGCCAACTACTCTCGGGCGCTGGCGATCGATCCCCAGCAGCCGGTCGTGGCGGCTCGGGTCGCCGCCCTCTCCGGATCGCAGGCCACCGCCACGCGGACGGCAGCTGCGCCGCCGCCGCAGGGAATGCCGGCCCGTTGACCGGTTCCGGGGCCGCTCCTATCCTGCGGTCGGAAATCCCGGCTCCCGGTGCCCCACATGGCCGACCGCGTCTTCAACTTCTCCCCCGGCCCGGCCGTGCTGCCCTTGCCGGTGCTGGAGCGGGCGCGAGACGAACTCGTGTCGCTGCCGGGCGTGGGCAGCTCGATCCTCGAGATCAGCCACCGCAGCCCCGCCTTCGACCGGATCCTCGACGAGACGCTCACCGGCCTCAGGGAGCTGCTCGGGATCGGTGCCGATCACGAGGTGCTCTTCCTGCAGGGGGGCGCGAGCCTGCAGTTCTCGATGGTGCCGATGAACCTGCTCCGCGGCCGGTCCGAGAAGGCCGACTACGTGCTGACCGGCACCTGGGGGAGCACGGCCATCAAGGAGGCCCGCCGCGAAGGGGCCGTGCACGTGGCCTGGGACGGCGCCGCGACCAACCACGACCGGCTCCCCGCAGCCGGCGAGATCAAGCTCTCCGACCGGCCGGCCTACGTCCACCTGACCAGCAACGAGACGATCCAGGGCGTGCAGTGGAAGCACGAGCCCGACGTGGGCGACGCGCCCCTCGTCTGCGACTGCTCGAGCGACTTCCTCTCCCGGCCGATCGACGTGGCCCGCTACGGCCTGATCTACGCCTGCGCCCAGAAGAACGCGGGCATCTCCGGGGTGACGGTGGTGATCATCCGCAAGGACCTGCTCGAGCGGTCGCGGGACGACCTGCCCCGGATGCTCGACTACCGGACGTACGTGAAGGAGGGCTCGCGGCCCAACACGCCCCCGACCTTCGCGATCTACATCCTCGGGCTGATCTGCCAGTGGCTCCGCGACGAGATCGGCGGCCTCGCGGCCATGGCCCGCCACAACGCGGCCAAGGCGCGGCTGCTCTACGACGTGCTCGACGCCTCCGGCGGCTTCTACGCCGGCCACGCCCGGCCCGACTGCCGCTCCGACATGAACGTCACGTTCCGACTCCCCGACGAGCGGCTCGAGAAGGAGTTCGTCACGACCGCGGCGGCCAAGGGGCTCGTGGACCTGAAGGGCCACCGCTCCGTGGGCGGCATCCGGGCGAGCATCTACAACGCGATGCCGACCGCCGGCGTCGAGGCCCTGCGGGACCACATGCTGGCCTTCAGCAAAACGGCCGCCACCGCCCGGGCCGGAGCCGCCCGCTAGAGCCGGCGGGGCGGGACGCCCCGGAGCACCCCACGCATGCCCTCGATCATCGTCCTCGACACGATCAGCCCCGACGGCCTGGCCCTGCTCGACGCGGCCGCCGCCCAGGGGATCACCTACGAGGTGCGCACGGGCCTCAAGGGCGACGCCCTCCGCGCGGCGCTCGCGGAGCACGACGGGGCGATCTGCCGCAGCGGCGTGAAGATCACGGCCGACTCGCTCGCCGGCAACACCCGCCTGCGGGCGATCGTGCGGGCGGGGGTGGGCACCGACAACATCGACAAGGATGCGGCCACCCGGCAGGGCATCGTGGTGATGAACACGCCCGCCGGCAACACGGTGAGCACGGCCGAGCACGCCTTCGCCCTGATCCTCGGCCTGTCCCGCAACGTCGCGGCCGCCGACGCCAGCCTCAAGGGGCACGCCTGGGACCGCAACAAGTTCATGGGCACGCAGCTGGCCGGCAAGACGCTCGGCATCGTCGGCCTGGGGCGGATCGGGCAGGCGGTGGCCTCCCGCGCCCGCGCCTTCGACATGCGGGTGATCGGCTTCGACCCCTTCCTGGCCCCCGACCGGGCCGCGGAGCTCGGCATCGAACTCTTCGACAGCGTGCGGGGAATGCTGCCGCACGTCGACTACCTGACGGTGCACACGCCGCTCACCGACGAGACCAAGCATCTCGTCGGCATGCCGGAACTCGAGATCTTGAAGCGGGGCGTGCGGCTGGTGAACTGCGCCCGCGGCGGCATCTATGACGAGAACGCCCTCGTGGCGGGCCTCGAGCGGGGCGTGATCGCGGGCGTGGCCCTCGACGTCTTCGAGACGGAGCCCTGCACCGACAGCCCGCTGTTCGGCATGCCGGGCGTGCTCGTCACCCCGCACCTCGGGGCGAGCACGGAAGAGGCGCAGTCGCAGGTGGCGGTCGAGGGCGTGGGGCTGCTCGTCGACTTCCTCTCGACGGGCGCGATCCGCCACGCCGTCAACGCGGCCCCGATCGACCCTGCGGCCCTGGAGGGGGTGCGGGGCTTTCTCGACCTCGCCTGGCGGCTCGGGCTGCTCGTGGCCCAGCTCGACTCCGGCCAGCCCCGCTCCTGCTCGATCGCCTACCGCGGCGAGATCGCCAGCCGCAACACGCGGCTCGTGACCGCGGCCTTCGCGGCCGGCCTGCTCGAGGGGGCGATCGAGGACGTCAACATCGTCAATGCGGAGGTGCTGCTCCGCGACCGGGGGATCGACCTGGTCGAACAGAGCCGCACCGATCCCGGCGCGTTCAGTTCCGTGGTCGCCGTCGACCTCGTCTCGGGCGACCGCGTGCACCGGGCCGCCGGCACGCTCTTCGGCCGCTCGATGCCCCGGCTCGTGCAGCTCGAGGGGCACCGGCTCGAGGCCTACCTCGACGGCATCCTGCTCGTGTTCACGCATCAGGACGTACCGGGCATCATCGGCCGCGTGGGCACCGCCTTCGGCGAACTGGGCGTCAACATCGCGCAGATGACCGTGGGCCGGACCATGCCCGGAGGCGACGCGATCGGCGTGCTCAACCTGGATCAGGAGCCCTCGCCGGAGGCGCTCGCGCGGGTGCTCGACTGCCCGGGCATCCGCTCGGCCCGGGTCGTGAAGCTCCCCCCTGCCGGCCGCCAGCCGCCCTGGCTCGCAGCCTCGGCTCGCCCGCCCGCGGCGGGCTGAACGCTCCACGCACCGCGGCCGCAGCCGTTTGACGGGCTCGCGCAGGGGTCACACAATGCGCAGGTGGTGGGTCACGTTGCTCGTCGAGGTCTCATGCGCTCCCTGATCGGCAGGCTCTTTTTCGCCTGGTTCTGCGTCGCCGCCCTGAGCGCGGCCGCCACGGCACAGCCCAAGGACCAACCCCAGGAGACCGCCGCCGACGCGGCCAGCCGCGCCCTGCTCGACGCGCTCGAGGAGCGGCAAATGCCGGACGTTACGCTCGCGGTACTCGCCCGCATCGAGGCCGATCCGGATGCCTCGGAGGAACTGAAGCGGGAGGCCGCTTTCCGGCGGGCCGCGGCCCTGATCGGCACCAGCCGCCTGGAGGCTGACAGCGGCAAGCGGGCCAAGATTCTCGACGAGGCCCAGGCGTCGCTCGACACGTTCCTCGAGGCGGGCACGCCGACCGATCGGCAGGCCATCGCCGCCTACACGCAGAAGGGCAGCCTGCTCGTGGAGCGGGGCCGCGCGAAGGCCGACCAGGCGACCCGGCCCGGGGCCGACGCCGCGGCCCTGCGGGGCGAGGCGGTGAAGTTCTTCGACGAGGCCATTGCGAGCCTCGCCGGCAAGGCGAAGCCGCGCGAGCCGATCACCGAGGTCACGAACGCCGAAGACGCGGTGCTGAAAGTGCTCCGGGAGGTCGACGCCAGAATCGACGTCCTCAAGCCCCCGGAAAAGAAGGAGGGCGAAGAAGCGCAGGAGAACGCCAAGGCTGCCGCGAAAGGAGACGGCAAGGACGGCGACAAGGTGAAGGGCACCAGGGATAAGGAGCCGAAGCCGAAGCCACGGCAATCCAAGCCGCCGAAACTCACCTCCGCCCAGCGGCAGGAACTCGAGGCGCTCGAGAAGGAGCAGGAGGCCCTGCGGGCGAAGCTGATCCAGACGCGACTGACGGCCGCGGCAGCCGTGTTCGAGAAGGCCAGGGCTTACGCTGAAAACTCGAAGGAGCGGAGCGAGACCCTGGCCAAGTCGGCCGCCATGTTCAAGGACATCGCCGACAAGTATCCGACCAAGGGGGGCGGCTTGTTCGCCAGGTATTACGAGGGCCGCAACTACGCCATGCTCGGCCAGTGGCAAAAGGCCATCGATGCCGTCACGCCGCTGACCGCGCTCGACCAACGGATTCCGCTGGCCATTCGGCTGCGGTCGATGTCGGCCAACACCCTGCTCCAGTCACTACTGGGCGAGGCGAGCGACCTCGCGAAGTTGCCGCCCGACAAGCTCGACCCTCTCTACGCCAAGCAGTTCCCGCAGGGCACGGCTGCCGATGCTGCCGCCAAGGTGGCCGCCCTAAAAGCCAGACGGTTCAAAACGCTCGATGAGAACCTGCGGAAGTTCGCCCTCGAGGATGTCAGCCGGTTGCCGGGCGCGAGCCTCGATGCCGACTGGCTCGGGCTCAAGTACCGCGCGGCCCAGATCCTGCTCGCCCAGGCCGACGCCCTCGACTCCCAGGACCCGCAGGCGAGGCTGGAACGCTCCCGCATCCAGGCGGAGGCCCGCAAACTCGCGGTCGAGGTGGCTCGGGCCGGGGCCGACTTCGCCGAGGAAGCCCGCGTCCTGGCGGCGACCCTTGGCCGGGAAGTGGCCGCCGGCGAGAAGACGTTCACCGACGTGATGGAGGAGGCCAAGGAATCGCTGGCGACGATGCAGCAAAAGGGGGCCGAGGCGAAGGCCGCCGCAGCCGCGAAGGACGCGGCCAAGGAGACCGC
>JBJTAA010000253.1:0-3372 GCA_046090525.1 Planctomycetota bacterium | reverse complement strand
CGAGCGCGTACGACTTCTTGCCCGACCGCAGCACGAGGGTGGCAGTGCCGGCGAGATCACGGGGCGTGAGCCGGTAGCCGACGTCGGCCACGTGCCGGTTGTTGACGGAGATGTCCCCCTGCTCGATCGTCCGCCGCGCGGCGCCCTTGCTGGCCGCGAGGCCGGTCGCAGCCACTGCGTCGGCCAGGGGCAGGCCCTCGCCCTCGAGCACCGCTCGAGGGAACTCGCTGCTCGGCACGTCGGCGAAAATCTCCGCGAGCGCCGCGTCGTCCAAGTGCTCGATGGCGGCGCCGAAGAAGATCTCCGTGGCCTGGCGAGCCGCCGCCAGACCCTCCTCGCCGTGCACGAGCCGGGTCAGTTCTGCGGCGAGCCGCTTCTGCGTCTCGCGGGCGGCCGGGTTGGCGGCCCGTGACTCGTCGAGGCTGCGAACCTCGTCGAGGGAGAGCTCCGTGAGCCGCAGCAGGCATCGGCCCGCGTCGTCGTCGTCGAGGTTGATCCAGTACTGATAGAAGCGATACGGGCTCGTGCGGCGGGGATCCAGCCAGACGGCGCCCGCGGCGGTCTTGCCCATCTTGGTGCCGTCGGCCTTCGTGAGCAGCGGGCAGGTGATGCCGTGCAGTTCCCGCGCCCGTAGCCGGCGGCCAAGCTCGATGCCCGCGGTGATGTTGCCCCACTGGTCGCTGCCCCCGATCTGGACCCGGCAGTCGAGGGCGTCGGAGAGGTGCACGAAGTCCCAGGCCTGCAGCAGCATGTAGCTGAACTCGGTGTAGGAGAGGCCGCCGTCCCGCTCGAGGCGGCTCTTCACCGAGTCCTTAGCGAGCATCTGCGACAGGGGCACGTGCTTGCCGACGTCCCGCAGGAACTCGAGGTAGCCGACCCCACGCATCCAGTCGGCATTGTCGACGACGTGGAACCGGCACGGGGGGGGCGACGCGGATCCGGCGGAACCGGAGCCCGCGGGCGCGGCGAGGACGGCGCGGATCTGCCGGCCGACGCTCTCGATGTTGGCAGCCAGTTCATCGGGCGAGAGGAGATTTCGCTCCTCGCTGCGGCCGCTCGGATCGCCGATCATGCCGGTGGCCCCGCCGAGCACCGCCACGGGTTCGTGGCCGGCCGCCGCCACCCGCCGCAGCAGCACGAGCGCCACGAGATGGCCGACGTGGAGGCTGTCGGCGGTGGGATCGAAGCCGGCGTAGATGCGGCGGCCGGGCGTTGCCAGCCAGGCCCGCAAGGCGGCGGCATCGGTGGACTGGTGCACCAGGCCGCGGGCCTGGAAGTCGGCAACCAGGTCGTGGGCCACGCTCACCTCCAGATGTCGTCGCCGGCGAAGGGATGGGCAGGCCCGGAGAGTTTCGGCTTGGGGAGAGCCCTGAGCGCCTGCTCGGCCAGCCGCAGATCCTCACGGGACGTGATCTTCAGGTTGATCGGGGAGCCCGGAACGACCATGACGGGATGCCCTGCGGCCGCGACGAGCGCCGCCTCGTCGGTGAAGGTCCGCCCCGCGGCGTTCGCGAAGGCCGCTTCGAGAACCTTCCGGGAAAAGACCTGGGGCGTCTGCGCTTCCCAGAGCCCCGAGCGATCCACCGTCTCGGTGATCACGTCGCCGGGCCCGACCCGCTTGAGCGTGCTGACGACCGGTGTCGCGAGGATGGCGGCGCCGGTCCTCGCGCCGGCGGCGAACACCCGGTCGATCCATTCCGGTGCCAGGCAGGGACGGGCCGCGTCGTGAATGGCGACGAACTCGATCTCGGGACCGAGTTTGGTGAGGCCGTTCCGCACCGAGTCGGCCCGCTCCGCGCCGCCTTCGGCGAGCGTGATTCCCATGAAGGCGAGATTCGCACCGAACTTCTCGAGGAATCCCTCGCGGTCCTCGGGCGCCACCACGATGACGACCTGCTTGACGTCCTCACGGTCGGTGAATCGCTCCGCCGAGTGCAGCCACACAGGCCTGCCGGCCAGGGGCGCGAACGGCTTCTTGTAGTTGGCGTCGCGGAACCGGCTGCTCTGGCCGGCAGCGGCAAGGATCACGCCGAAGGTGGCCATCGTTTCAGCGCCCGTCGGCGGCGTGTCGAGAGGCGATCGCGAGGTCCATCAGGGTCCGCAGCACTGCCTTGACGGTCGGCTTGTCGTGAACCCACGCCGCGACCGCTTCGCCATGGGCTGCGTAGGCGTCGCGCAGCCACGTTGGGGCATCGGAAAGCATCCACTGACGGAGAAGGAGCCACTGCGGGTTGGACGCTCCATAGACCTCGCGGGCCACCCAGCACATACCCATTCCGCCCATGCCCATGCCGCCCATCCCACCCATGCCGCCGCGCATTCCGCCCATGCCTCCGCCCATTCCGCCCATGCCTCCGCCCATTCCGCCCATGCCCATCCCGCCCATGCCCCCCATGCCGCCGCCCATTCCGCCCATGCCTCCGCCCATGCCCCCCATGCCGCCGGTGCCCTGGGCGCCGCCGCCGGAGAAGTTGAACTGCTTCACTTGGCCAACGCCCGAGAACAGCGGCTGGGCAGTGACCCGCACGTAGCGACGGTCGGCCGAGACAACTGCGCGGGCACTCATGTTCGTGCCCTCGGGCAGTGTCGAGACGATCGGCTGATATCCAGCTGCGCCGCGCCCCGTGAACGCAGGCAGGCCGGCAGCGGGGCCTCCGGCATCGCCGGCGGATCGGCTTTCCGACAGCGACGCGGCCGCCGCCGGGTCGTCGATCGATGCCAACTGCTGGGCCAGTACGGCACGTCCGATGGCCGCCTGCGACGCCGCATCCTGCGCCACCTGGGCGTCGACCAGGGGTTCGACCCTCCGGCCCCGGGGCACGGTGACAGTGAACAGTTGCTCGTCAGCCCCCAGTCGAACCTGCCGCCGCAGGACCTGCTCCTGGTCGGTCCCACGGTGAATCGTCATCTCCACCGTCACCGTGTCGGCAGCGACGGTCCCCCAGGACCGCCGAACGAGGATCCTGTACTCCCCGGGAAACGCCCAAGCAGCGACATAGCGCTCCCGGTGCGTGGTGCCATCGCCCCCGGCCGTTCCGTCGGCCAGCAGTGTGCCACCCGCCATGGAGCGGGGAGCCGAGAGGGAGCAGACGGTCCCGGTCGGCTCCTGAACCGCGACGTCGACGTCGGCGTCGCCTGTCCAGGAAAGATCGATCACGAGGTCGCGCACGAGAGCCTGGTCGACCGATCCCTGGAAGGCCTCCGCATCGGCACTTCGCCCCGCCTTGCGCAGTGCGTCGATGGCGGACTTGGCAAGGCGAGCCGCCCGCGTGGGAATCTCCTGTTGGTTGGCTGGCCAGTCGTGGGACAGCACGCCCGGACACGCCCACGAGAGCGCTGCGACGTCGTTGGTTCTCGCCGCCACGGCCATCG
>JBJTAA010000252.1:0-4725 GCA_046090525.1 Planctomycetota bacterium | reverse complement strand
ATAGAGCGGCGTGCCGTGCTCGCGGGCGAGGTCGGCGATCGACACGCCGGCGATCTCGCGGCGGACGAGGCGGGAGGCGTCGCTGGTTTCCATCGCGGCTCGGATCATGCGGTCGTCAGGGCGCCAGGGCGGGCGCGGCTCCTCCGTTGGGCACTGGCAGGCCACCCGCCGCGGGGCCGACGGGGCCGCCGGCCTGGCGGGTGATCGCCGCCGCGATCGTCTCGATCGCCCCGGCGTCGGCGGAGAGCCGCAGCGCGACGCCCCGCTCGATCGGCCGCACGAGCACCTGCACGCCCGCGCTCGCCTTGTCGGCCGACTCGGCGGCGACCTCGCCCAGCACGTCGCCGGCTGCCTTGTCGCCCGAGGCCGTCGCCAGCTCCGCGGCGTAGGCCATCAGGCCGGGTACCGAGATGTCGACGCCCGTGAGCGGCTTGCTGGCGGGATCGGCGGCCTTCCCGGCCGCGACCGCGGCCTCGAGCCGCTTGGCCACGTCGCCGCCGACGAGCAGGTAGGCCCGGTCGGCCGTCACCGCGAGGGTCGCCTCGAGCCGGTCGCCGAACTGGTCGGCCGCCGGCAGGCCCGAGATGTCGATCGCGATCTCGTGGAGATTGGCGCCCGCCGCCTTCCCGGCGTCGAAGGTGATCTTCGCCTCCGGCGGCAGCGATCCCTCCGCGCCGAAGCGGCGCTTGACCTGCTGCTCGAGGGCCGGGCCGTCCTTGACGTTGGCGGCCAGCGTGACCGCGGGCAGGAGCGCGTCGGCCTTCACGCCGGTGGTGTCGACGGCCACGCCGGCCTCGAGCCCGCCGGCGTCGAGCATCGCCCCGACGAGATCTTGCACGAGTCCGAAGAGGGCGTCGGTGATCGCATCGCCGCTGCCGGCGGGCAGGGCCTGGGCGAGCGTGGCCTCGATGGCCGGCCGGGCGGCTGGCGGCACGGCCTGGGCGTGGTGGGCGCGGATCGCGGCCGGCTTGCCGTCGGCTGCCGCGGGCAGGCCGAGGGCGTTGGCCGTCTTGCCGGCGTCGCTCCAGACGGCCGCGGCGGCCGAGCCTGGCAGCATCACGCTGCGGCTCTCGACGAACATCCGCTCCGCGGGCACGTCCACCGCCAGGCCGACCATGAGCGACTCGGTGTCGGCGAGGCCGTCGAGCGCGGCGTTCATCCCCGCGGCATCGATGGGCTGCCCCTGGGCGGCGGCGGCCTCCGAGGCCTGCTCCAGGGCCGCCTTCAGCTGCTCCCGCATCCCCGCGGGCATGGCCGACGGAAACAGCTTCGCGCCGATCGAGTAGACCTCGGCGACGCCGTCGATGAGCGCCTCGGCGTTCGTGACACCGGCCGGGCTGCCCTGCGGCGCCACCACCGCCCAGCCGTCGCGCTCCTCGATCTCGAGCCTCAGGCCCGTGGGCAGCGTCACCACCCGCTTGCCGCCGGCCTGATCGACCGGCCCGGTGACGCCCTGGAGCGCCGCCAGCAGCCTGTCGAGATCCTTGACGGGGATGTAGCCGTGGACGACGGGCTGGTCGCCGTCCGCCGTCACCACGACGCCGGCGGGCCGATTGACGTCGAGCCCGGCCAGGCCCTTGAACTGGGTGGCCATCATCACGAACGACTCGGCGAGGGCCGCCAGTTGCGGGTTGCCCACCCGGGCTCCCACCCACCCGAGCTGCTTCTTGATGTCGGCATAGCCGTCGACGGCGACCACGGCCACGACCGGGTCGTCGGCGGCCCGGGCCCGCCCCAGGGCGGCGGCGACGAGCAGGGCGAAGAGCATCACCGCACGGAGGGCGGAGGGCATGGCTGGCGTTCTCTCGAGGCGAGGGATGGAGGGCGGGAACGACGAAACGGGAGTGTATCAGAAGGCTCGCGGAGCCTATATCCTGCGACGGCCCCCGCGATGCATCCCGCACACTCTCACCCGCCGAGCGAACTCGAGATCCTGCTGGCGCCCCGCCGCCGGCCGCGGGCCCGCCTGCAACTCTTGCTCTACGTGCTCACCTGCCTGACCACCTTCGCGGCCGGCGCGGTCGGCTGGGAGCCGCTCTTGTTGGGCGTGGACGACGCCGGCATCGCCCCGGCGGTGGCGGCGCATTGGGACCGCGGCCTGCTCTACATGGCCGCGGTGATGGCGGTGCTCAGCGCCCACGAGGCGGGCCACTTCATCGCCGCGCGGCTCCACGAGATTCCCGCCACGCTCCCGTTCTTCATCCCCATGCCGATCCTGCTCACCGGCACGCTCGGCGCCGTGATCGGGATGGAGGGGTCGCGGGCCAACCGGCGGGAGCTCTTCGACATCGCGATCGCCGGGCCGTTGGCCGGGTTGGTCGTGGCCCTGCCGCTCTTGACGCTCGGCCTGCTCCAGGGCGAGGCCGCGCAGGCAAACCCGTTCGCGCTGGCGCCGCTGGCCACCTGGATCCAGTCGCTCGTGCGGCCCGACCTCCCCGCCGGCGCGACCGTCGCCCCCAACGCCCTCTTCATGGCGGGCTGGGTGGGCCTGCTCGTGACGGGGCTCAACATGATCCCGGTCAGCCAGCTCGACGGCGGCCACGTCTGCTACGCCGTCTTCGGGCGGCGGGGCAACTGGGTGGCCCGCGCCGTGCTGATCCTCGCGATCCTCGCGGTGATCGTGAGCGGGCAGACCAACTGGGTGGCGCTGGTGGTGATCGTGGCCTTCCTCGGTGTGGACCATCCGCCGATCCGCGAGGAACGCGAGCCGATCGGGGCGTTCCGCACCGCCCTGGGGCTGGCGATGTTCGCGATCCCGGTGCTCACGTTCATGCCCGAGCCGCTCCTGCTCGACTGACCTGCGAACGCCAGCGTCAGTCGCGGATGGCAGGCGGATTCCGCGGGTTGAAAACCCGCGGCCACTTGTGTGCGGTGGCACGTGCTCCTCGTGGCGGCGGGCATCTTGCCCGCCGGAAACGCCTGCCACTTCGCGGATTCCACGGATTGAAAACCCGGGGCCACTTGGATGCGGCGGCGCGTGTTCCTCGTGGCGGCAGGCATCTTGCCCGCCGGAAACGCCTGCCACTTCGCGGATTCCACGGGCCGTTTATGATGGAAGAGAATCGACTCGCTCCGGAAGCCAGTCATCCCGCAGGAGGCCCGCCGTGAACATTCTCGAGCAGGAGGATCCCGAGGTCTGGTCGGCCATCGCCGCCGAGCAGGTGCGTCAGCAGGACGGCCTCGAGATGATCGCCAGCGAGAACTTCACGAGCCCCGCCGTGATGCAGGCGGTGGGCAGCGTGCTCACCAACAAATATGCCGAGGGCTATCCCGGCCGGCGGTACTACGGCGGCTGCGAGTTCGTCGACAAGGTCGAGGATCTCGCCCGCGAGCGGCTGAAGAGCCTGTTCGGCGCCGAGCACGTCAACGTGCAGCCCCACTCCGGCAGTCAAGCCAACGCCGCGGTGTACCTCGCCGCCATCAAGCCGGGCGACACGGTGCTGGCCTTCGACCTGGCCCACGGCGGCCATCTCACCCACGGCATGAAGCTCAACGCCTCGGGGATCTTCTACAAGTTCGTTCACTACGGCGTCCGCCGCGACGATCATCTGCTCGACTTCGACCAGGTGGCCCGGCTCGCCCGCGAGCACAAGCCGCAGCTGATCGTGGCCGGGGCGAGCGCCTATCCCCGCGAGATCCCCCACGGCCGCTTCGCCGAGATCGCCCGCGAGGTCGGCGCAAAGCTGATGGTGGACATGGCCCAGTACGCGGGCCTCGTGGCCGCCGGCATCCACGATAACCCGGTGCCCGTGGCCGACTTCGTGACGAGCACGACCCACAAGACGCTCCGCGGGCCCCGGGGCGGCATCGCGATGTGCCGCGAGGCGCATGCCAAGGACCTCGACCGCTCCGTCTTCCCGGGGCAGCAGGGGGGGCCGCTGATGCACGTGATCGCCGGCAAGGCCGTGGCCTTCGCCGAGGCGCTGAAGCCGGAGTTCAAGGCCTACGGCCGCCGGGTGGTGGACAACGCCCGCACGCTGGCCGCGGCCCTCGCCTCGGGCGGCGTGAAGCTCGTCAGCGGCGGCACCGACAACCACCTGATGCTCGTCGACGTGACGCCCCTCTCCATCGGCGGCAAGCTCGCCGAGGAGACGCTCGACCGCTGCGGGATCACCTGCAACAAGAACATGATTCCCTATGACGAACGGAAGCCGGTCGATCCTTCGGGCATCCGCCTGGGCACGCCCGCGCTCACGACCCGCGGCATGGGGACGGACGAGATGAAGCGGATCGCCGCGTGGATCCTGCGGGCGTTGCGGAGCCCCGACGACCAGGGCGTGCTCGACGCGATCCGCGGCGAGGTGGCGGAGCTGGCCGAGCAGTTCCCCGTGCCGGCGGCGCGGCTTGAGCAGGCGGTGGAGGGCGGAGAACATTGGCGGCGGGATTTCATCCCGCCGAGACGGGCTTAGGCTTCGCTGGGTTGCCGACCGCCGGGTGGGGCGGCGAGCGGAATCCGCGGGTCACAGACCCGCGGCTACTTTTGTCGTGGACCGCGAGGTTCCTTGCACGGCCACTTTTGTCATGGGCCGCGTGGCCATGTGTTTGTGGGTGGCACGACCACGTTCGTAGGATGGCGGCCATGAAGCCCACCACGTCGGCCGCCCGCCCCACCACCATCCGCCTCGGGCTCGTGCAGTCGGCCTGCACGGGCGATCGGGAGGCCAACGTCGAGCAGGCGCTCGTCGGGATCGCCGAGGCCGCCCGGCTCGGGGCCACGGTGGTCTG
>JBJTAA010000251.1:0-4413 GCA_046090525.1 Planctomycetota bacterium | reverse complement strand
GATCCTCTGGAAGGGGCTCGAGCACGTGGTCGAGCCGGTGACGCACTATTCGCTCGGCGAGCCCGTCCAGATCTACAGCGGCTGGGGCGTGATCGCCACCGGGGCGGCGGTCTGGGTCCTGATGCACCTGCCGGCGTTTCGCGCCACGATCGTGGAGGCGCTGCGGTTCGTCGGCGGCCTCGTGCAGCTCGTGTTCGTGACGCTGCCGCGGCGGTTCCTGCGGCTGCCGGCGGTGGAGCGGTTTCTCAAGAGCCGGCCGGTGCGGCTCTTCCGCCGCTATGCCTGGAGCCCGCTCGTGTTCACGCTGATCGCCTGGCTGCTCGCGCCGCACCACGGCGGCTGGCTGTCACGGAGCAACCCCTGGCTCCCGGCGATCCTGTTCATCGCGAGCGCGGCGGTGCTCAACTCGCCGGCCGGCCGGGCCGTGCAGGAGCGGCTGCTCGAGGGGATCGGGCGGGCGGTCCAGCAGATCCATGCCCGGCTGATCGTGGGCCTCGTGGGCTGGATCGTCGACACCTTCCGGCGGGCGATGGACTTCGTCGAGGGAACGCTCTACGCCGTCGACGAGCAGCTCCGCTTCCGGACGAACGAGTCGCGGGCGGCCCTCGCCATCAAGGCCGTGCTCACGGCGCTCTGGTCGGCGGTGGACTGGTTCGTGCGGTTCTGCGTCACGCTCCTGATCGAGCCGCAGCTCAACCCGATCAAGCACTTCCCGGTGGTCACCGTCTCGCACAAGCTGCTCGTGCCGATGATCCCGATGGTGGCGGGTAACCTGGCGGCCGCCACCGGCATGGAGCGGGGGCTCGCGCTCACGACCGTCACCTTCATCTCCACGGCGATTCCGGGAGTGTTCGGCTTCCTCGCCTGGGAGCTGAAGGAGAACTGGCGGCTCTATGCGGCCAACCGGCCGCCGACGCTGCGGCCGGTGCAGGTGGGCCGCCACGGCGAATCGATGCGGCGGCTGCTCCTGCCGGGGTTCCATTCGGGCACGATCCCCAAGCTGTTCGCGAAGCTGCGGCGGCAGCTGCGCTCCCGGCGTGGCGCGGGGGGACGCAGCCGGCCCGCGGAGCAGCTCGCGGAGCTCGGCCACGACATCGCCGCCTTCGTGGATGACGAGGTGCTCGGGCTCCTGCGGCGGGCGAGACCGACGGCGGATCTGGCGATCCGCGTGGCCGACGTCCGGCTGGCGACGAACCTGATCGCCATCGACCTGGCCGCCGACGGAGTGGGGCCGGAGCCGCTCGCGCTCGAGCTGCAGCAGCAGGGGGGCACGCTCGTCAGCCGGATCGCCGCCGCAAGCTGGCTCGACCGGCTGCCGTCGGAGCGGGCCCGGCTCGTGCGGCTCGCGCTCGCCGGCTTCGACTCCTTGAGCGGGGCCGACTTCACGACCGCCGCCGTCGAGGGCCGGCCTGAGTCGCTGCCGGTCGAACCGATCGAGTGGGCCGACTGGCGCGACGCCTGGGAGCGGGAGCGGGCGGTGTAGCCGGCCGCTTCATTCCTGCGTCCAGCGGCACTCGTAGGTGGTGCCGGGCGTCGGCTGGATCACCGACCAGCCGATCAGCGTGCCGTAGGGGTGGTCGATGGTGTAGCGGGGCGTGAGCGGCTCGGCCGCCTCGGGATCCCCGTCGGGATACTTGAGCAATCGGTAGTCGCGGTAGGGGTGGTCGTCGGGAAAGAGCATCCAGATCGTGATCAGGTCGGCGGGATAGCGGAGGTCGAAGGGCATCCGGCCGCGGGCCAGGACGTCGGCCGTGAACGAGGTGGTCAGCTCCAGCGGCACGGTCCGGCCCGCGGGCACGTCGGGCAGGTCGCAGTGCACCTCCAGATGGGGCTCGTCGCCCGGCACGGTGACCCGGCGGATCGACAGCGGGGGCTGTCCGGAGGGCTGGCGGAAATCGATGTCGCTGGCCGGCAAGAGCGAGCGGAAGACGAGGTGCCGGTTGGCCTGCCGACTGTCGTCGAACCGCAGCAGCACCCGGTCGCGGATCTTGAGGGGATCATCCGGGCGGCCCCGGGCCCGCCGCAGGTCGATGATCCGCGTGAAGGCGAGGATGTCGACGCCGGCGAAGTCGGTGGTGACATTCGACTCCGTGGCGGACGTCACGGGCACCGCCGGCCAGGAGACGGAGGGGTCGCCGTCGACGAGATCGAGGACGAGCCGGATCTCGGGATCGCCCTTGGCGATCGAGTTGATCACGCCCGCCAGCAGCTCGGCATGCCGGTGCACCCGATAAAACCGCAGCGGCAGCCAGACGAAGACCACGGCCGCCAGCACGAGGTAGACCCACGAGGGCCAGTCGCGAAAATCGAGGAGCGTCGACCAGACGCGGCGGCGGCTCGACCGGCGGAGCTGGGCCGCCAGCCGGGCGGGGCCGCTCGTCGCCGCCATCCGGGCCGTGCCGTGCGGAAGAGCCACGCCGCCCGCGGGCGTGGGGCCGCCGGCGGCGAGGGGATGGCGGCCGGGAAGCGGATCCCAGGCTGGCCCGTCCTTGACCGGCCGCAGGGTGCGGTCCGAGATCCGCCGATGGGTGGCCCGGGCCACCTCGTAGCCGTGGTGCACGAGCGCGGCCACCTCGAGATCGGTGAACCGATCGAGGTCGGTGCGGATCGACGAGATCTCCGTCTGCACGACCGGATGGAGGGCGTGCGGGTCGTCGTGGGGATCGACGACCCGCGTGATCGGCGCGAAGAAGAAGTTGTTGCGGTCGCCGAAGTTCTCCCGCTCGAGCTGCCAGACGCGATCCCAGAGGATGTCCGTCGCCCGGATCGACTGGGCCACGAACCCGAGGGTCGCGCTGCCGAGGATCTGGAACGGCTTGCCGGCGTCGCTGACGAGCACGCGGTCGTATTGGCGGCCCGAGCCGGCCAGCCAGGCGAAGGCCCGCGTGCCGAGGTTGTCGTAGACGCCGCCGTCGGTGAACGACTCCCCCGCGAACTGCCCCTCCCGCAGGCCGAGGTCGGCGGCCGTGATCTCCACCGGCGGAAAGAAGCCGGGAAAGGCCGACGACGCCCCCACCGCCTTGGCCACGGCGGTCATGCTGCCGGGCACGTGCTGGAACGGGCCCGTCGCGCTGCCCCGCTGCTGGATGTGGAGCCCGTCGCGATTGAAGACGGCCATCACGCCGTCGCCGACGTTCGTCGCCAGGACGTGGAGGCCGGGCCGCTCCGGCAGTTCGAAGAGCCGCCGGTCGCCGTACAGGAACCGCCGGTAGTAGCCCTCGAGCAGGGCGTTGGGCGAGACGCCCGCGCCCCGCACGCCGAGCGCTCGGGCCGCCGCCCGCAGCGGAAACAGCAGCGGCAGCCGGCGGACGATCCGGTTGCGGACGTCGAACTGGACGAAGCGGACGATCTCGGCCGCCGCCTCGGCGAAGGCCGCGTCGTCGCCGGTGTAGCGATCCCAGTTGAGCACGAGGTGGGCGGCGAGCACGCTGCCGCCGGAGACGGCGGCGATGTCGCAGATCTGTTCGAGCGCGCCCACGTCCCGCAGGTAGCGGATCACGCCGAGGTGATGGAGCGTCGCCCGGAAGCCGCCGCCTGAGAGTGCCAGACCGATGCAACTCATGGGCGGTGGAGATCTCCGGGGGCGTCGTGGCCGGCCATGCTATCCTGAGCCCCCGCGATCATGGCAAGACGGCGTTCGCGCGGAGCCGCGGCGCAGCCGGCACCGATGATCCGCCCGATGCCGCGTGGAGGCGGCGGTCGTGATCAAGTACATCGGGTCGAAGCGGGTGCTCGTGCCGGCGATCGTGGAGATCGTCGGGGGCCTGCCCGGCGTGGGCACGGTGCTCGACCTGTTCTCGGGGACGTCACGGGTCGGGCACGCGCTCAAGGCCGCCGGCTACCGGGTGATCGCCAACGACCACAATGCCTACGCGGCGACCCTCGCCCGCTGCTACGTGGCGGCCGACCGCGAGGACGTGCTGGCCGACGCCGAGCGGCTGGTGACCGAGTTCAACGCCCTCTCGGGCCGGCCGGGCTGGTTCACGGCGACCTACTGCGAGCGGAGCCGGTTCTTCCAGCCGAAAAACGGTGCCCGGATCGACGTGATCCGCGAGGCGATCGCGGCCAAGGGGCTCCCGCCCGAACTGGAGGCGGTGATGCTCGTGAGCCTGATGGAGGCGGCCGATCGCGTCGACTCCACCACCGGTGTGCAGATGGCCTACCTGAAGCGCTGGGCACCGCGAGCGGCAAACGATCTCGAGCTGCGGGTTCCGGACCTGCTGCCTCGCGCGGCCCACGGGAAGGGACTGGCGCTCGAACTCGACGCGCTGGCGGCGGCCCGGGCGCATCCCGCCGACGTCGCCTACCTCGACCCGCCCTACAACCAGCACAAGTACCTGGGCAACTACCACATCTGGGAGTCGCTGGTGCGATGGGACAAGCCCGCGGTCTACGGCACGGCCTGCAAGCGGG
>JBJTAA010000250.1:0-6935 GCA_046090525.1 Planctomycetota bacterium | reverse complement strand
GGATTACAACGAGCACGGCCTGCAGGATCTGCTGAGCAAGCGGGGCCGGGCCTACGACCTCAACATCGAGGTCTTCCGCACGATGCAGGACACCATCACCGGCTGGCCGGGCGGCAAGCCGGGCCGGCCGCGGAAGGCCCGCGTTGCCGGGGCGTCAGCGGCCGCCGGCCAGTCGACGCAGCCGGACGAGTTTCCGAAGCGGGTGGTCGTGTTCAGCCCGCATCCGGACGACGACGTGATCAGCATGGGAGGCACCTTCATCCGCCTCTGCGAGCAGGGGCACGAGGTGCACGTGGCCTACCAGACGAGCGGCAACATCGCCGTCTGGGACGAGTCGGCCGACCGCCACGTCGACTTCGTCGAGGAGTTCTGCCGGGCCTTCGACGTGGGCACGATCGTCTCGCCGGGCGAGCGGGCCGCCGGCGAGATCGCCGAGAAGATCCGGGCCTTCCTCCGGAGCAAGCCGGCCGGCGCGGTCGACATCCCCGAACTGCAGGCGGTCAAGGGCCTGATCCGGCGGACGGAGGCGCGGGCCGCGGCCCGCTACTCCGGCGTGCATCCCGACCGGATCCACTTCCTCGACCTGCCCTTCTCCGAGACGGGGCGGGTCCGGAAGAACCCGATCGGCGCCGAGGACATCGCGATCACGGCGCGGCTGCTCGACGCGGTGAAGCCCCACCAGATCTACGCGGCGGGCGACCTCTCCGACCCGCACGGCACCCATCGCGTCTGCCTGTCCGCGGTGTTCGCCGCCCTCGCGGAGCTCGCCGGCCGCGATTGGGCCCGCGACTGCGAGCTCTGGCTCTACCGCGGCGCCTGGCAGGAGTGGGCGCCGCACGAGATCGACATGGCCGTGCCCCTCTCGCCCGACGAGGTGGAGCGGAAGCGGATGGCGATCTTCAAGCACGAGAGCCAGAAGGACCGGGCCGTGTTTCCCGGCCCGACCGACCCACGTGAGTTCTGGCAGCGGGCCGAGGATCGCAACCGCGAGACGGCGCTGCTCTACGACAAGCTCGGCCTGCCGGAGTACGAGGCGATCGAGGGCTTCGTGCTCCACCGGTCGTAGGCGGCGTCCCAGGAGCCCGGTTTCGTCCCAGGAGCCCGGTTTCTCCGAAACCGGGTCACGATGGATCCCGGCTTCCGCGGGCAAGATGCCTGCGGCTCCTTTTCCGATTGGTCTGCGAGGGGTTGCCCGTGCCAATCGAGCCGGCCTTGATAGCGAGCGCAGGCAGGATGCCGAAGCGAGCTAGCACGGAGCGACCGGAGGCCAGGATGGCCGGAGAGAGCGTCCGGCGAGATGGCACGGGCGACTCCGAGCCCGCGCAACCCAAGACGAGCGTGATCCGGTCACGGCGTGACCGGACTCCTGAGGTCACGCCGAGCGTGATCCGGTCATGGAGTGACCGGACTCCTGAGGTCACGTCCAGCGTGATCCGGTCACGGAGTGACCGGACTCCTGGGCTCGCGGTCATCCCGGACGGTAGACTCGTGACGCGTCGATCACGACCTTTCGTCCCAGAGGCTCGCAGTCGTCATGAAACGGTTCGCAGGCTCCATGCTGCTCGCTGCTCTCTCCGTGCCGGTGGCCGCGGAGGTCGCCGTCTTCGTGGGCGACGAGGCCTCGGGCTGGCGGGAGTTGCGGTTCGACGAGTTCGTCAACGCCAACTGTGACGCCGGCACGTGGAGTGAGCGTGACGGCGTGATCGCGTGCACCGGCCAGCCGGTGGGCGTGCTCAGGTCGAAGCGGGAGTTCACGAACTTCGAGCTGTCGCTCGAGTGGCGGCACCTGGCCGCGGGCAACTCGGGCGTGTTCCTGTGGGCGCCGCCGGCGGTGTTCGAGAACCTGCCCAAGGGGAAGTTGCCGGGCGGCGGCATCGAGGTGCAGGTGCTCGACCACGGGTTCAAGACCGAGTACGAGAAGGGGGGCGGGAAGGCCGATTGGTTCACCACCAACGGCGACGTCTTCCCGGTGGGCTCGTCGACGATGAAGCCGTTTCCGCCGCTCTCCCCCAACGGCAGCCGCAGTTTTCCGCGGGCCGAGCACACCCGGGGGAGTCCCGAGTGGAACCACTACTACGTGCGGGCGGTCAACGGCGAGGTGCGGCTCTGGGTCAACGGCCACGAGGTGTCCGGTGGGAGCGAGTGCCGGCCGGCCACGGGGCATCTCTGCCTCGAGTCGGAGGGCTCGCCGGTGGAGTTCCGGAACCTGCGGATCCGGGAGCTGCCGTAGCCGGCTCGGCTGGACGGCGGCCGTAGGATGCCCCGGTTCATGCCGAACGGGGCTGCTGTGTACGTCTTCCGCCATCTCTGCTGCTGGTTGGTCGCCTGGGCCGCCGTCGGCGTCGGCGCGGGCGAGCCGCGCTGCCTGCTCATCGACGTCTACACGCTGTCCACCGACGAGGCCGCCGGCCGGCTGGTCGCCGAGTTGGAGACCTTCGCGGCGGACCGCGCGGGCTTGCGGGTGGTGCGGCGGTTCATCGACACCGTGCCCGAGGACCGGGAATCGCTCCTGGCCGCCGCCCGGCAGGAGGGCTTCGCCGCCGACGATCTGCCGGTCGTGGTCGCCTGCGGGGCGGCGGTGGCCGGCTGCCGGGATCCCGCCCTCGTGCTCGAGCGGCTCGGGCCCGTGCTGCGGCTCGAGGTCTACACCCGGCGGGGCTGCTCGCGGTGCGCCCAGGCGAAGGACTGGCTGCCGACGCTGCTCGCCGACTATCCCGGCCTGGAGCCGGTGCTGGTCGACGTGACGGGTGACGCCGGCGCCCGCACGGCGCTGGCCGACCTGGTGCGGCGGCACCGCACGCCCGCGGCGAGCGTGCCGGTGTTCCATGTCTGCGACCGGCTGGTGGTGGGCTTCGATCGGCCCGAGTCGATGGGGCCCCGATTCGCGCGGATCCTCGAGCCGTGGACGCGGCCCTGCCGGGAGCCGGTGGGCGAGACGGCGGAGAGCGCGAGCCCGCCCGCCGACGAGGCGGAGGCGATCGACGTGCCCTGGCTCGGTCGGCTCGATCCGCGGCGGCTGGGGATGCCGCTGTTCACGCTGGCGATCGGCCTCGTCGACGGCTTCAACCCCTGCGCGATGTGGGTGCTGCTCCTGCTGCTCTCGATCCTCGTCAACCTGCGCGACCGGGTGCGGATCCTGGCGATCGCCGGCACGTTCGTGCTCGTCAGCGGCGTTGCCTACTTCGCCTTCATGGCGGCCTGGCTGAACGTCTTCGAGTGGATCGGCATGCTGCGACCGGTGGAGATGGCGCTCGGCCTTCTTGCGATTGTGATCGGCGGCGTACACGTCAAGGACTTCTTCGCTCGGGGGCGGGGGCCGTCGCTCTCGATTCCCGAGTCGGCCAAGCCCGGCATCTACGCCCGCATCCGCCGGATCGTGACGGCCGAGAACCTGCCGGCCGCCGTCGCGGCCGCCCTGGTGCTGGCCGTGCTCGTGAACATCGTCGAGCTGCTCTGCACCGCTGGGCTGCCCGCGCTCTACACGGGCATCCTCACCCAGCGGGGCTACCCCGCGGCCGTCCGCTACGGCTACCTCGGGCTCTACATCGCCGCCTACATGTTCGACGACGCCCTGATGGTGGCCACGGTGGTCGCGTCGCTCAGCCGGTTCAAGCTCCAGGAGTCGGGAGGCCGCTGGCTCAAGCTCGTCAGCGGCGGCGTGATCCTCGTGCTCGGCCTCACGATGCTGCTCAAGCCCGAGTGGCTCGAGGGCTGAGGCGGGCGGTTCAGTTGCCGACGGCCGCCGGGAAGCCGGCCTGGATCAGCTGCGGATAGCCGGGCTTGAGCGGGCGGACGTCGTAGCCGAGCGGGGCCAGGATCGCCGCCGCCTCGAGGCAGCGGCCGCCGGCGAGGCAGTGGCAGTAGATGATCTTGTCCTTGGGGAGCACCTGCGCGAGCCGGGCCGGATCGACGCCCGCCTCGAGCGTGCTCAGGGGCAGGAGGCGGGCCCCGGCGACGTGCCCGGCCGCCCACTCGTCGGGCTCGCGGACGTCGACGAGCACGGCCTGGCCGCTCGCGACGGCCTGCTGCACGGCCGGGAGCGTGTCTTTGGTGTGGCCCGCCGCGGCGGCGGGGCCCGCGGTGGCCGCGGCGATCAGGGCGGCCGCGAGCAGCCGCGAGCAGGTGGTCGCGGCCACCTGGTTCCAGGGCATCCGGCCGATCAGCATCGCCATGCCGCAGGTGTCGGTGAGCCCCGCGAAGACGAGCCCGCAGCCGACGAAGCCGGCGAGGCCGGCACCGACGTTCTTCCAGAGTTGATCGGGCCCGAAGGCGGCCAGGGCGGCGCCGATCGCCACCAGGGCCCCGGCTGCGATCCGCACCTGCCGCTCGAGCGACATCACCTTCCTCCCGCGGACGACGGGCAGGCCGGCGGCATCGCAGGCGGTGGTGCCCCCCTCGACGCTCACCACGTCGGTGATGCCGGCCGCGATCATCCGCTCGCAGGCGGTCTTGCTGCGGCCCCCGGAGCGGCAGACGAAGTAGATCGGGCCGGTGTGACGGGCGTGGTCGGCCGCGATCGCCTTGGGGTCGAGCCGGTCGAGCGGCACGTTGCGGGCGAAATCGACGTGCACCTCGCCGAACTCGGCCGGCGTGCGGACGTCGATCAGGGTGACGGCTTCGCCGCGGTTGCAGAGCTCCATGAGTTGCTTCGGGCTGATGGTCGCGACCATGGCAGGTTCTCCTCTGGGGTGGGAAGCGGGGTGGGCGTCAGCGGCGATCCTTGCCGCCGAACCGGTCTGCGATGCAGTTCAGGATGTTGGCGAGGTGCGGCTCGACGACCGTGTAGTAGACGGTGCGGCCATCCCGCTCGGAGGCGAGGAAGCCGCAGCGCTGCATGAGCCGGAGGTGTTCGGACGCCATGTGGCTGGGGATGCCACAGGCCTCGGCCAGTTCGCCCACGGTGTAGCGGCCGCCCAGCAGCATCTCGACGATCCGGAGGCGGTGGGGATGGGCCAGGGTCCGCAGGCACTCCGCGGCCTGGCCGAGGGCATCGAGGTCGATCAGCCGTCGCTCGCCGCGGCCCTTGCCCGCCGGGCGCGTCGGTGATTCGGGCGTCGAGGGTGCCATGCGGTCGCTCCCTGCGGCGGAGCCCCGACACGCTTCGCCGGGCCAGGCCGTCCGCCGCTACGACAATCATATCGACACATGACGATATGTCAATCCAGCTTTTTTGCCGGACTCGTTGAACCGGTGTGCGCCGCCGGCCGGGTGCCGTCAGCGACCGGGGCTGAGCCCGAGTTCGATGCGGCGCTGGTCCTTCTGGCGGCGGTATTCGGTCCGGCGGGCCCGCGACTCGGCCGTCGAGCGGTCGATCCGGGCCTTGGCCCGCTGATTCCGGCCCTCCTCGGTCGCATTGCCCCAACCGCCGGCGGGGCGGCCGCCGCCGTCGGTACGCGCCCGGCCGCTCCCGCCGTCCGCCGACGGCCGGCCGTCACCAGCTGCGCTACGCTGCTCGTCTCGTCGAGCCTGCCAAGCCTTCCGCCGTTCCTCCTCGGCCCGGATCCGGCGGTCGAGTTCGGCCGTGCGGCGTTCCGGCGGCATCCCGAAGAAGGAATCGACCTCCGCCGTCTCACGGGCCTCGAACAGCCGGCCGATCTCCTGGCGGGCCTGCTCGCGGTAGGCCTCGGGCACCTGGCGCATCGTCTCGAACATCGGCCGGAACGAGTCGCCCTCGTACGAGAGCGGGATTTCGTTGCGGGCCACGCGGCCCAGTTCGGCGACCCGCTCATCGACGAGCGCCCGCACGGCGAGCACCTCCCGCGGGGTGCTGAAAAAACCTGCCAGCCACAGGATCGACGCGACGAGCAGGATCGCGATGGCCAAGCCGACGGCGGCCGTCCTGAGGTTTTGGGCCGTGGAATCGCGGTCGTGGCGGGCGCGGGCGATATCGGCCAGGGCCTGGCGACGGGCTGAAACGGTGGCTGCCATGGCGGGGAAACTGCGGGATGAGCGTGATGACAGCATACCCCCGCCGGGACGCGGCGGGGCGCGATCACCTGCTTGAACGGCCCGCCCGGGCGGAGGTTGCGGACGGTCGCCGGTTGGCCCCGGTCGGGCCGAGCGGCCGGGCGCCCGAGCGAGCAGCGGGCAACAGGGGCGGGAAACGCGGATTTCGGAGCGGCATGGCTTTCGATTTCGAGCGATGCACGTTCCGGTCATGCCGACGTGGATTTGAGTTATAGACCCGATCGGGTGCGGGCCGTACCGTGAGTAAGGGTCTTTGATCAACCTTTTTTCTCTCCACCCGCCCATGCCGACGACCACCGGCACGTCCGCGACGCTCACGCCCGCCTCCGCCCGTGAGGTGGCGATCGTGATGGAGGCGTCGGCCTCCTTCAGCCGTGGCGTGCTCGAGGGTGTCTCCCGCTGGATCGGCGAGCACGAGGGCTGGATGATCACGATCGACGACCGTGAGCCGGGCGTTCCGATCCCGGGATGGCTGCTCCGCTGGGACGTCCACGGCGTGATCAGCGGGCTCGGCGAGTCGTCATTGCCGCGCGGCTGGCGGGCCGGCCAGCGACCGGTCGTGCACGTCCGCCGGCGCATGCCCGCAGCGCCGCTGCCCGGCGTCTATCCGGACGACGAGGCGGCGGTGCGGCTGGGCGTGGAGCATCTGGCGGAACGCGGCGTGCGACACCTGGTGTTCAGCCCGGGGCCTTCCGCGGCGATGAAGGGCCTCTGCGACGTGGCGGTTCACCACGCGGCGGCCCTCGGCTGCCGGCTCGACATCCAAGAGCCGCGGCGGCCGGCCGTGCGGCGACGCGACCGCGGCGACGAGGACGATAGCGACGCGTTCGCCCGCTGGCTGGCCAGCCTGCCCAAGCCGCTGGGCGTGCTCGCCGCCAGTGATGTGCTGGCCGTGCGGATCATCGAGGCGTGCCGGCGCGGCAGGCTCGCGGTGCCGGACGACGTGGCCGTCGTGGGCATCGGCGACG
>JBJTAA010000249.1:0-4624 GCA_046090525.1 Planctomycetota bacterium | reverse complement strand
GCCAGCCGGCCGCCCGGGCGTGGGTCGTCTCGTAGTCCCAGTAGGCGCCCTTCACCAGCCGCACCCAGATCGGCGTGCCGCGGCGCTTCGCCCACTCGGCCAGGTGTACGAGGTCGGCCGGCGCCTCGCGCAGGTAGCACTGCACGACGACGCCGCAGTGGGGCCAGTCGCGAAACTCCTCCTCCAACGCGATCGTCTTGAAGATCGCGAGCGCGAGATCCTTCGTCGCGTGACTCTCCATGTCCACATGCACCTGCGCCCCGCGGTCGCGGGCGAGCCGCCACAGGGGCCGCAGCCGGGCGAGCACCCGCTCGGTCGTGCCTGCCGGATCGACCGCGTCGAACCGGGGATCGAGCGCAGAGAGCTTGAGCGAGACGTTCACCCGCGGCAGCGGGCCGGCCGGGCCGTCGTCCACGAGCGGATCGTGCGGCCAGCGAGCCGCCTCGACGGGCAGTTGCTCCAGCAGCCGCGCGTAGGCGGCCGCATAGGCGTCGGCCTCGGCATCGCTCGTGACGGCCTCGCCGAGGAGATCGAGCGTGAAGCCGCGGTGGCGACGCCGCTGGAGCAGGGCCGCCCGGGCCGCCTCGGCCGGGGTCGTGCCGGCGATGAAGCGCCTCGCCTGGGCGAGCATCGCCGCCCGCACGGCCCGGGCCGCGAAGGGCGAGAGGATGCCGCTGCGGGCCGCCTTGAGGGCCGTGCGGAGCATCGGGGGCAACTTCTCGAGCGAGTCCTCGTCGAGGTATTCCCGCAGGTGGCGATCGACCGCGGCGGGGTCGTCGAGCATCGGCATGCAGTCCACCAGCCGAAAGAGCCGGACCTTCAGGTCGTCGTCGGCCAGCACCCACTCACCCGCCTGCTCGGCCCAGTACTCGGGCGACAGGACGGTGGGCTGCGCGGCCAGCGACCTCTCGAGCAGGTCACGGCCGATCGCCTGCACGCGGGCCTCGATCCGCCCGCGGGCCGTTGCGTCCAGCCGCGAGGGGAGCAGGTCGGCCCAGGCGGCGTCGAAGGCAGGCTGCATGGTCGGGGTCACGGTGCGCTCGGTCGAAAGCGGGCCGGGCAGCGGCGGGTCGTCGGTGGATCGCGACACCGGCGGCAGGCGCGGAAGTCTATTCTCCGCCCGGCGACCGGCGTGGGGCAGGCTTCTGTCTGCCAGGTTCCGCCTGCACGATCTCGCTTCAAGCTTCGTCGGCCACGACGAAATCCCGCTTACTCCAGCCCTTTTTGCCGCCCGGCTGGATTCCGGCCGGCCTGTGCTAGACTCGGGTCACCGGCGGGCGACATCGTCCGTCGGCCTATGATCCACGACTCCACGGCGATCCATCGCGCTCCGGCCTCCGCCCTCGCTCGGATGACCTCCATCCTCGAGTCGAACGGGCCAGTCGTGCTACCGGCGCTGTTGCTCTGCGACTTCGGACACCTCGCCCGCGAAGTCGAGCGGCTCGAGGCGGCCGGCGCCGAGGCGCTGCACCTCGACGTGATGGACGGCCGGTTCGTGCCCCAGCTCACCTACGGACCCATCGTGGTCAAGGCGGTTCGTGAGGCGGCACGGGTGCCGCTCGAAGTGCACCTGATGATCGAAGAGCCGGAGCGGTCGCTCGAGGATTATTGCCGCCTCGGCGCCGAGATCGTCACCGTCCACCTCGAGGCCCTGGCGGAGCCGCGGCGGGCCCTCGAGGCGATTCGCGGGCATGGCGCACGGGCCCATCTGGCCATCAGCCCCGGCACCCCGGTCGCCCGTGCCGAGCCCTTCCTCGACGCCTGCGACGGCGTGCTCGTGATGAGCGTCGAGCCCGGCTATGGCGGCCAGCGGTTCGAGCCGCAGGCTCTCGACAAGCTCGCCCGCCTGGCCGCGATCCGCCGCGAGACCGGCGGCCGGTTTCGGCTCGGCGTCGACGGCGGGATCTCGACCGAGACGATTCAGCCGGCGGCTGCCGCCGGCGCCGAACTGATCGTGGCCGGCAGCGCCGTAATCCGTTCCCCCGACTATGCCCGAGCCATCACCGAGCTCGAGGCCCTCGCCCGCGGAGCGTCGTCCTGATGCCCGCGGCCTTCACCCTGGAGATCAGCCCCCACAGATGCCCGATCACCTGATCGTCATCCGCTCTCCCGCCACCGACTACGAACGGCAGGGACGCGTCCGCGGCTCGCTCGACGTGCCCCCGTGCCCCGAGGCGCTGGCCGAGTTTCGCCCGCTGGCCGCCGAGGTCGCCGCCGCCCCTCCCGTCGCCATCTACACCGCACCGAGCGGCTGCGCCCTCGAGGCCGGCCGGATGATCGGCAGCCAGTGCGGACTCACGCCCCGGCCGCTCGAACTGCTCGCGAACCTCGACCTCGGCCTCTGGCAGGGCAAGCTCGTCTCCGAAATCCGGCGGCAGCACCCGCGCACCTTCCGCCAGTGGCAGGAGGATCCGTGGAGCGTGATCCCGCCGGAAGGAGAACTGCTGGAAGAGGCCCGGGGTCGCGTCGAACTCGCGCTCGAGCGGATCTTCAAGCGGCATCGGACGGGTCGCGTGGCCGTCGTGGTCCCCACGCCGCTCGACGCCCTCGTCCGCTGGCTCGTCTCGGGGGAGCCACTCGGCGACCTCTGGCACCGGGACGGCCAGGCCGCCGTCGCCACGCTCCCGGTCGCCGCCCAGTGGCAGGCGGGAATGCCCGTGGGCCCACCCCCGCCGCTGGAGGACGCGGCAGCGCTGCCTCGGGCCGACGCCCGCGTAGGCTGAGGCGGAGGCGGGCCGATTCCGGCGCAGCATCGCCCCCGGCCTGCCGACTAGACTGATGCGGTTGTCGACGCGGGCCGGTCCGCGCCGGCCCGCCGAAGTCCCGTCGCCCGATCCGCGAACCATGGAACGTCGACGTCCCGCGACCGTCAGCCGCGACGCCGCCCAGGGCGGGGCCGTCGAGACCGCGTCGCCTCCGGGGGCCGACCGCGACCGCCACGACACGACCGTGGGCAACGGAGCCAAGCCGCCCCGGGCCAAGCGGGGCGTGCCCGAGGGCCTGTGGCTGAAGTGCGGCGGGTGCGGGGCCACGATCTACCGCAAGGAAGCCGAGGAACTCCTCAACGTCTGCCCGCAGTGCGGCTTCCATTGGTACGTGTCGGCCGCGCAGCGGATCGAGCAGTTGCTCGACGCGGGCACGTTCGAGGAAATTGACGCCAATCTTCGCCCTACCGACCCGCTCGGCTTCCGAGACAAGAAGCCCTACGCCGAACGGATCGTCGCCGAGCAGAATCGCACCGGCCTGTCGGACGCCGTGATCACCGGCACGGGCATGATCCGGGCCCGCCGGGTGGCGATCGGCGTCACCGACTCCGCGTTCATCATGGGCAGCATGGGCAGCGTGGTGGGGGAGCGACTGGCACGGCTCGTGGAGCGGGCCACGGCCGGCCGCCTGCCCCTGATCATCGTGAGCGCCTCGGGCGGCGGGGCCCGGATGCACGAGGGCATCCTGTCGCTGATGCAGATGGCCAAGGTCTCCGCGGCCCTGGCCCGCTACTCGGCGGCGGGCGGGCTGTTCATCTCGGTGCTCACCAATCCCACGATGGGCGGCGTGGCGGCCAGCTTCGCCTCGCTCGGCGACTTGTGCTTCGCCGAGCCCCGGGCCCTGATCGGATTCGCCGGCCCGCGGACGATCAAGGCCACGATCCGGGTCGAGCTTCCCCCGGGCTTCCAGACGAGCGAGTTCCTGCTCGAGCACGGCTTCGTGGATCGGATCGTGGCCCGCAAGGATCTCAAGAGCGAGATCGCCCGGGCGATCGACTACTGCGCCCGCTAGCGGGCCGCCGACCAGGCTGGCCGCCAGGGGCGGTAACGGGCTCGGCTCGAGGAGGCCGCGGCGCCGCCAACTGTCGCGCTGCCGCGAGCCGCGATTTTCGGCCGCCGGCAGGCTGCTCGCTTGCCGGGCCCCCGTAGCATGGGGCGTTCGCGGAGACGCGATCCGTCGGGCAAGGCCCGACGACCGACCAGGGAGGGTCGATCGATGGGCCGCCGCAGGTGCCCCGCAACGTCGCTGGTCGCCGCCGCTCTCGCGGCAGCGCTCGTGTCGGTGGGCGGTGTCGAAGCTGCCGGCGAGGCCGGTGTCGCCGCGCGACTCTTCGCCGCGACCGAGCCGCAGGTCGCCGACGACGCGTCTGCCGACGTCTCCCCGTCCGCGACTCCCCGCACGCCGTACGTCGCGGGCATGATCGGGTCGTCGTTCGCCACGAACGACGCCGCGGGCATGGGGGGGACGCTCTTGACCGGTGAGGGCGCGATCGGTGTCTCGGTGCCACGGCCCCTGGGAGCCGTCCGCCTCGAGGTCGAGGGACGCCAGCGGGCGGCGCTCTCGGGCACGCAACCACGACCTGTCGACGCCGGTGCCCGGGGAGCGGTCGCGATCGCCGGTGAATGGACGACGATGGCCAACGTCTGGCGGGACATCGAGGTGGCGGACCACCTCTCGCTCTACGCGGGCGGCGGCCTGGGCGTGGGCGGCTACGCCCATGATGCGGATGCCACCGGGCCCGAGAAGGCCAGCCGCGTCACGGCGTTCGGCTGGCAGGCGGGGGGCGGCGCGGCCTACGCCGTCACCGACCGGTTGACCCTCGACGTGGGCGCCCGGCTCTACGGGCTCGGGACGGGGG
>JBJTAA010000248.1:0-3416 GCA_046090525.1 Planctomycetota bacterium | reverse complement strand
GCCGACCGCAAGCCGCCGGCCTGGAAGGCGGCGATCGCGAAGCGGCTGCCGCTCGAGCGCCCGAGCACGCTCACCTTCTTCAACGCCGGCGAGGCGCTGCGAATCGCGACCAGCCTCCCGGCTCCCGACCGCGACCAGCTGCTCGCCTTCCTCGAGGCCTCCGGCCTCGGCGCGCTGGAAACGGTCGCCGCCGTCAGCGGCATGACCGCCGAGGGCGTCGCGGCGAACATCTTCCTGGGCTTCGCCGGCCCGCCCGCGGGCTTGTTCGCACCGCCGGCCACCGGCATCGGGCCCAGGCAACTCGCCCGGATTCCGGCCGACGCCACGATCGCCCAAGCCTGGTCGCTCGACCTCTCCGCGACGCTCGCCACGGTGCTGGGCATCGTCGAGGCGACGGAGCCGCAGGCTGCCGCCACGCTTCGGGCGCAACTCGAACAGATCCGCGCCGTGGCCGGGTTCGACATCGACACGCATCTCCTGAAGCCGCTCGGCCCGGATTGGACGGTGCTTTCCGTTCCGGCCCCCGGGGGATTGCTGCCGAACGTCGCGGTCGTGGCCGGCGTGCGGGACCGGGCGACCTTCGCGAAGACCCACAAGGCCCTGCTGGGGGTCGCCCGCAACGCCGCCGCGGCCGGCGACGTCGCGCTTGCGATCCGGCAGATTCCCTATCGCGACCACACCCTTTTCTGTCTGGAGTCGGCCACCGCCGACATGCCGATCCCCGTCACCCCCACCTGGTGCCTCACCGACGACTCGCTGATGCTCACACTCTCGCCGCAACTGATGAAGACGCTGCTCTCCCGCGACGCCGCCGCCGGGGGCATCGACGGCCGCGCCGAGGTGAAGCGGGCCCTGGGCGGCTCCGAGCCGGCGCTCGTCGGCGTGGTCGATCCCGCCTGGCTTCTGGGGTCGCTGTGCGGCCTCTACGAGATGGCCGTCCCCATGTCGCGGGGCATGCTCCGCGAGCAGGGGCTTGAGCTCGACCTGCCGCAGTTGCCGCCGTCGTCGGCGATCATGCCCTTCGCCCGCCCGCAGGTGAGCACGATCCGCCACGAGGCCGACGGCATCACGATCGAGAGCCGGGGCACGATCCCGCTCGGGCCGCTGACGGCCGGCGGCGGCGTGGCCGGCATCTCGCCCGCGTCCACGCCGGTGCTCGTCGGGTTGCTCTTGCCGGCCATTCAGAGCGCCCGCGACGCGGCCCGACGCGCGGAGGCCATGAACAACTACAGGCAGGTGATGCTGGCGATGCACATCCACCAGGACGCGCGGCGGACGCTCCCGTCCCAGGCCATCTGCGACGCGGACGGCAAGCCCCTGCTCAGCTGGCGGGTGGCGCTCCTGCCGTATCTCGAGGAGGGCGGGCTCTATGAGCAGTTCCGGCTCGACGAGCCCTGGGACAGCGAGCACAACCTCGAGCTCGTCGGACGCATGCCCGCCGTCTACGCCGACCCGTCCGCACCGGACCTGGCGGCTCGCGGGCTGACGACGATCCAGGTGCTCACCGGCAAAGGAATGGCGTTCGCCGCCCCCGACGAGCCGATTGACTTCTCCGCGATCAGTGACGGCACGAGCCGGACGCTCGCGATCGTCGAAGCCACGCCCGACAACGCCGTGCCCTGGACCAAGCCCGACGACGTCGAATTCGACCCGGACGAGCCGCTGGCCGGCGTCGGCAATCCGCACCGCGCGGGCGGCCTGTTCGCGGCCGGGTTCTTCGATGGTAGCGTCCGGATGCTCACGCCCGACCTGGATCCCGACGTCTTCAGGGCGCTCGCCACCCCCGCCGGTGGCGAGCCGGTGGGCCTCGACTGACGTCCGAGGGTATGCTCCGGGCCCGCTCCGCCCGAGCATGCATGACCGCTCCCGCCCCCCGCCCCGCCACGCCTGCCGACGTGCTCGAGATCGAGCAGGCGCTGCGGGCGGCCGTGCCTGAGGCGGTGTTCGCGGCGCCGCGGGTGGTGCGGCGGATCATCCGGGCCGACCTCGACCTGCCGCTCGTGCGGGCGCGGGTGCCCCACCGCGACAGCATCGCCCTGCCGCCGGCCCGCCTCCTCGAACTGGCCGACGACATCTGGGCCCTCCCATCGACGCTTCCCGACGTGATTCTGCTCGTGGCCCGGCCCGATGCCGAGGCGTTCACGACCGCAGGGCGGGCGGCGCTCGTCCGCGAGTATTCGCGGCTGCTCTACCACGGCTGCCTCGACATCGCCGCCCGGCAGCTGCTCGCCGAGGAGGCCGTCGATGGGCAGGACTTCCGCGATCTCGTGGAGCGGGTGGGGGAGTTGCCCTTTGCCGAGGCGACGGCCGTGTTCGTGCAGGAGGGGCTCCTGCGGGATTCGTCCGACCGGCGCGAGGCGATGGCCGAGTTCATCGCCACGGTGCTCGAGATGGCCGAGTTTTCCCCCGGGCTCTTGTCGGCCTGGTTCCCGGCCGTGGACGACCACGACCGGCTGGTGCGGCTCTTCGACGCCCTCGTCGACGGCGATGCGATCCTGGCCCGGCTGCAGCCGGTGGCGTCGCTCGAGGCCCCTCCGCCCGTATCGCGAGACGCCGAGCCGCTCGGCACGGCCCGATCCCCGACGCCACCGGGCCGGCTGACGCGTCGGGCGGCGGCGTTCGTCCGCCGCCGCACGCTCGCCGCCGCCCGCCGGGGCAACGACGTGCGCGCCGCGCTCCTGCAGTGGCGGCTCGAGACGCTCTCCCGGGGTGACGCCGCCGCCCGAATGCGGGCGGCCCGCGGCCTCGATCGCCGGGTGAACCGGCTCGTGCAGCGGTTCGAGCGCGCCGTCGGCCTGGGTGACGTCTCGCCCGCCGATGCCAGGGCGATGGTGGCGGCCGTGATCGATCAGGCGGATGGCTCCGCCTGGTCGCAGGCGGCGCGGTTTCTCTACGACCTCCAGAAAATCTGTGTCGACTGCGAACGGGAAAGCTACCGCACCCGGCTCGTCGCCTGGGCGGTTTCGCTCGGCCGCGTCCCGCTCATCACGCCGCTGCCGGCGCAGCGGGTGGCACTCGTCCACCGCCACGCCGCGGCCGCCTTCCGTCGGCTGCCCGCGCTGCGGCTGGAAGGCCGGCTCGGCGAGGTCGCCACGGGGCTCCTGGCCGCCGCGCTCGATGCCACCGAGGCGACCGTGCGGACGCGGCTCGAGCAGCCCGTGCGCGGGTCGCTCGCCGCGGCCGGCCTCGAGCCGGGCACGCTCGTCGAGGAGGCAGCCTTCGACAAACTCGTCGACGAGCTGCTCGACGGCATCGTGGAGCGGGGATTCGAGTCGTTCGGCAACGTCCGCGACGCCGTCTCCCGCAGCCAGGTGAAGCTCGCGGACCTGGCACTTCTACTTATACGTTTACTTCTACTTCTACTTCTAATTTCGACTTCTACTTCTACTTGTACGTTTACTTGTACGTGTACTTGA
>JBJTAA010000247.1:0-6391 GCA_046090525.1 Planctomycetota bacterium | reverse complement strand
CTCTGATTCACGACACATTGCGTGCCAGACCGGCCTTAGCAGCCGCAGCGGCGGCAGCCCTTACGGCGGCAGCCCTTCTTGGCACCGCCGCAGTCGCCACAGGCGGCCGCACCGGCATCGCCACAGGCACCGGCGCCAGCGTCGCCGCAGGCACCAGCGTCACCGCAGCCACCGGCAGCACCGGCGTCACCAGCCGCACCACCGCAGGCACCCTCGACGGGCACCTCGACGGCGACGGTCACGCACTTCTGCACCGGCACTTCCTTCGTCACCGTGTGGGGGACGCGGACGGTGTAGCTCTGCGTCTTCGTCTCCGGGACGGAGTCATACACCGTGACGGTGTACGACTCTTCCTTCTGCGACGGGACCATGACGGTGTAGGAAACTTCCTTCGTCATCGTCTCCGGCACGCACTTGGTCACCTGGTACTCGCGAGTCTTCGTCTCGCTCTTGTACTTGGTGACGTTGACCGTCCGGGTCTTCTGCTCCGGCACCATCTTCGTGACGGTGTAGGTGCGGGTCCGCTCTTCCGGCACGCAGGTCGTGACGGTGTAGGTGCGGGTCCGCTCCTCCGGACGGTACTTGGTGACGCTGACCGTGCGGGTCTTCGTCTCCGGCACCATCTTGGTCACGGTGTAGGTACGAGTCCGCTCCTCGGACTTGTACTTGGTGACGCTGACCGTGCGGGTCTTCTGCTCCGGCACCATCTTCGTGACGGTGTAGGTGCGGGTCCGCTCCTCGGGACGGCACTTCGTGACCGTGTAGGTGCGGGTCCGCTCCTCGCTGCGGTGCTTGGTGACGTTCACCATGCGCGACCGCTGCTCCTGCCGGCACTTGCTGACGGTGTAGGAGTAGGGAACCTCCTCGGTGACGCACTGGTAGGTGGTCACGGGGACTTCCTTCGTCTCACACGTCGGCACCCAGACCTTCTTGCAGCAGACCTTCTCGGGGCACGGGCAGCCGTTGGCGTCAACGCCACCGCCGACCGTGTACTGCTGGGTCTGCCACGAGCCACCGCGGACCTGCACCGTCTTGGTCGACTGAACCGGGACGCGCTTCTGCACGGTCCGGCTGCCGCTCATCTCCTCGGTGTAGGGCACGTTCACCGTGTAGGTCTGCTCGACCTGCTCGGTGTAGGGGACGCTCACGGTGTAGGTCGAGACCTTCTCCTCGGTGTAGGGCACCATGACGGTGTAGGTGGAGGTCTTCTCCTCCTGCACCGGCACCATCGCCGTGTAGGTCTGCTCGACCTGCTCGGTGTAGGGCACCTGGACCGTGTAGGTGGCGGTCTTCTCCTCCTGCACGGGCACGCTCACCGTGTAGGTCTGCTCGACCTGCTCGGTGTAGGGCACGCTGACCGTGTAGGTGGAGGTCCGCTCCTCCGACTTCGGCACCATGACGGTGTAGGTGGAGGTCTTCTCCTCCTGCACCGGCACCATCACCGTGTAGGTCTGCTCGACCGACTCGGTGTAGGGGACCTGGACCGTGTACTCGGCCGTCTTGGTCTCCGTGACGTTCTTGTTGACCGTGTAGTTCACGGTCTTCGAGCGCGTCTCGGGAACCATGACCGTGACCGTCCGCGTCCGGGTCTCGGTGCGCGGCACCCGCTTGTTGACCGTGTAGGTCCGCTCGCGGGTCTCGGTCGTGTACTCGGTCACGTTGACCGTCTTCATCTCCGTGACCATCTGCTTCTGGTAGACCGTCCGGGTGCCGCCACAGGCGGAACCGGCGCCACCGCAATCACCACTCGCGCTGCTGACGGCGCCTTCACAGCCACCCGCGCAGCCGTCAGCGCAGCCACCGCAGTGATCGGCCCACGTGCTCGTGCACATGGCGAAGACGGCGACGGCCGGCATGACGCAAGAAAGAACTTTGCGAATCACGCGTACCTCCGGGAAAAAACAGGAACCAGGAACCACGAAATCGAGCAGGTTGTTCTCGAACGCGCCCGAGTGTCGGTCGGTCGAAGAGACCCCTCTTCTGACGACGACCGAAACGATCGGCCGCCTGATAAGATGGATAGGTTACGTTGAGTGAAACGCCTTTCAAGTGGCCGGGATATGAAAAATCCTCGGTCGCCAGCAAATTAGCCATTTTGGGGGGGTGTTTCGCAGCCGGGCCGCCGGACCGGGGTCTCGCGGCGGTGTTTCGGCCCGTGGATGCCCGACGTGTCTGCACAGGCCGGGAAACAGCCATCACGGGCCAGTCGCTGGCGGATTTGGCACACCCCGATCACGTTCCCTACAGTAAGGATGGGTCAGGGGGATGGAGGGGATCGCCTCGGGAGGGCATGCCATGGACACACTCGTGGAAATCTTGTCCGCCAAGCCGCGGGGCGTGATCTCGACCCCGGCCGGCGTCAGCGTGCGGGAAGCGACCCGCCTCATGAACGAGCACGCGATCGGCTCGCTGCTGGTCACCGCCGGCAGTCGGCTCGTCGGCATCTTCACCGAACGGGACGTACTGCGACGCGTCGTGGCCGACGGCCGCTCTCCCGACGCCACCACCGTCGGCGAAGTGATGACCCGCGATGTCGTCTGCTGCCCGCCCGAGGCCGCCGTCGAGGATGTCGCCGAACTGATGCGGTGCCGGCGGGTCCGGCACGTGCCCGTCGTGGATCACGACGAGGCGATCGTGGGGCTCGTCTCGATCGGCGACATCAACGCCCATCGGTTCGCGGCATGTGCCACCGAACTGGTGCAGGTGCGGGACTACATCCTGGGCCGGACCTGAGGCCGAACGCGGCGGGAGGTTTCCTCCCGGTGGCGTTTCGCTATCTTCTGGGGACCATCCGCCCGAGGTCGGGCGGTGCCCCGGGGAGTTCAGTCGCCATGTGCCGTGGTCGTTCGAGCGTCGGTGCGCTCTTCATCTTCACCTGGCTGGCATCGTCCGCCGTCGCCGATGTGTCGCTCAACAACATGTTCGGCGACCACATGGTGCTCCAGCAGGGCATCGCCAACCGCGTCTGGGGGCGGGCGGCACCGGGGGAGCAGGTGACCGTCTCGATCGCGGGGCAGTCGCAGACCGCCACCGCCGGTGACGACGGCCACTGGGAGGTGAAGCTCCAGCCGATCACCGAATACGGCGGCCCGCACACGCTCACCATCAAGGGGCGCAACGAGATCGCTTTCAAGGACGTGCTCATCGGCGAGGTCTGGATCTGCTCGGGCCAGTCGAACATGCAGTGGGCCGTCAATCAGGCCGACGACCCCGACCTCGAGAAGGCCGCGGCGAACTTCCCCGACATCCGCCTGCTCTCCGTGCCGCAGGTGGGCACCCAGGAGCCGCAGTGGAACTTCAAGGGAGCCTGGCAGGTCTGCTCGCCGCAGACGGTCGGCGACTTTTCGGCCGTCGGCTACGTGTTCGGCCGCCAACTGCACGAGACGCTCGGCGTGCCCGTGGGCCTGATCGACAATGCCTGGGGGGGCAGTGCGGCCGATGGCTGGGTGAAGCGGGAGAAGATCGCGGCCCATCCCACGCTCAAGGCGATCCACGACCGGTGGACGAAGCTCGAGGCCGAAAAGCCCGATGACAAGCAGATGACCGGCAACCAGCGGCCCGGCAACATCCACGCCGGCGTCCTCACCCCCTCGATCGGCTACGGGATCCGCGGGGTGATCTGGTACCAGGGGGAGTCGAACGCGGGTCGGGCCTACCAGTACCGGACGCTGTTTCCCTTCATGATCCAGTCGTGGCGCGAGGAATGGGGCCTCGCCGACAACAAGGACTTCCCCTTCTATTGGGTGCAACTGGCCGACTTCAAGCCGGAGAAGCCGGAGCCCGCGGAGAGCGCCTGGGCCGAACTGCGGGAGGCGCAGACCCTGACTCTCGACGCCCTGCCCAACACCGGCCAGGCCGTGATCATCGACATCGGCGAGGGGAAGGACATCCATCCCAAGAACAAGCAGGGTGTGGCCCGGCGGCTGGCCCGCTGGGCCCTCGCCGAGACCTACAAGGTGCCCGGCATCGTCTGCAAAAGCCCGCGCTACGCGAGCATGGAGCAGAACGGGTCGAAGCTCGTGCTGGCATTCACCGACGTGGCCGGCGGCTGGCGGCCCTTCGACGTGAACGAGCCGCGGGGCTTCACGATCGCCGGGGCGGACCGGAAGTTCGTGCCCGCCAAGGCCGCGATCCGGGAGGACGGCCGGATCGAGGTCTGGAGCGACGGGATCGCCGAGCCGGTGGCGGTCCGTTACGCCTGGGCTGACAATCCCGTCTGCAACATGTATTCCGCCGCGGGCCTGCCCCTCACGCCCTTCCGCACCGACGACTTTCCGGGCGTGACCGCCGGCAAGGAGTGACCACTTGCGGTGCTGGCATGGCAGCACCGCCGGGTGCGGGCCCACCCGCGCCGCGCCGGCACTCCGCGGCCTGTGCGACGGGCGCGGAAGCGGGTAGGATTCGGGCTCTTCGGTCGTCGGCCACGTGTGGTGGCAGGCCGCTGTCGTGCTCACGGAGGGAACCGCATCGTGCCGCATCGTGTCATCGCTTCTCGTCGGCGGCTGGTCGTGGCCGTCTATCCGGTCACTGCCGCTCTCGGCGTCGTGGTGGTCGCGTTCGTCGTGGGCTGTGCGCCGGCCGAACCGGCACCGCGGTCGCGGCTGGGGTCCGCGGTCGCCGAGCCGGAACTCGCGCCTGCGACGACGACCGCGTCGGCCGACCCGCAGCGTCGCCGGGTGCCCGATGTGATCGCCCCGCCCAAGCCCTTCCAGCTCTCCGACGTCGCCGCCGGTGCCACCGGATCGGTCGCCACGATGGGCCGGGAGGTCGAGCCGCTGGCCCTGCCCGCGCCAGTGCGGCTCGCGTCGGCCGATGTGCCCGAGCCCGCGGAGTTTCCGGCCGACCCCGCCGCTGCCCAGGCGGCGCCAGAGATGGCCGAGATCCGCGACATGCTCACCGGCTACCTGCAGGCCTTCAACCGGCACGACGCCGCCGCGGCCGCGGACCACTGGACCGCGGCGGGCGAGAACGTGAACCTCGCGTCGGGCGAGGTCACTCGCGGCCGCGAGGCGGTGCGCGAGGTGTTCGCCGCGCTCTTCGAGCTGGATGCCGAGGCGACGATCGACATCGACGTCAGTGCGATCCGACCCCTGCAGGACGACGTGGCCGTCGTCGACGGGGTGTCGCGGGTGTCCTATACCGATGGCGAGGCCGCCGGCAGCCGGTTCTCCGCGGTGGTCGTCCGCGACCAGGGCCGCTGGCGTCTGGCGAGCGTCCGTGAGACGCCCTGTGCCGTGGCGGCGGCCCCCGCCCGGCCGCTCGAGGCGCTCGCGTGGCTGGTCGGATCGTGGGAGAACGTCGGCGCCGGAGTGACGGCCAGCGGCCAGTGTGCCTGGCTGGGCGACCGGGCGTTTCTCACCCGGCATCACCTCGTGTCCCCGGGTGGCACCGACGCCGCCCCGCCCGCCGCCGACGCGCGGATCCCGGGCCTCTTGCCCGCGGGCGGCACCGCCCGGCGGCAACTCACCGAGATCATCGCCTGGGATCCCGAGCGGGAGACGATCCGCTCGTGGATGTTCTCCTCCGACGGCCGCTTCGCCGAAGGCACGTGGTCGCGGGACGGCGATGCCTGGCTCGTGCGGGTGGAAGGACGCGGCCTCGACGCCGGGCGTGAGGCGACGTTCCGGCTCTCGTCCGACGGGCCCGACAGCCTCGTCATGCAGGCCGACGGCGAGGCCCTGGCCGGCCTCCTGCCGCCGGCCTGCGGCTTCACCCGCACCGCCCGCTAGAACTGATTCACGATAGCTCTAGCGACGACGCCGGAAGCTGAGAGAGCTAGGTGAGGGGGTCGGCGAACGCTCGAGGAGCCTTAGGCGTATCCTCGCCCCGGCGACGAGACTTTTGCCGCCCCCGAGCCGGTGCTACACCGAAACCGGAATAACTCTAGCGATCCGGCCCGACGAGCGCGCGTTCGAGCGGCACTTCGAGTGATTGGAGCGAGACCTCGGCCCGGCGCTGCTCGCCCCCGGGCAGGATGTACTGCAACGTGATCGGCTGACCGGCCGGGCTCGACGTGACCACCTTCGTGAGGTCGGTTGGCGACCGCACCGGCTTGTTGTCGAGGGCGACGATCACGCTGCCCGGCGGCACGCCCGCGCGGGATGCGGGCAGGTCGTGAACCACGCCGATGACGAGCGCTCCGGCTGGCTCCGGAAGACCGAAGCGGGCCTGCACGCTCGGGTCGACGGGCATCGTGCGGACGCCGAGCGCCGTGCGGCCCCGACCCGCCGCGGCCTCAGGCCGTGTCGGTGGAGGCGTCGTCGGGGTGGTGGCGAGCGGGAAACGGGCCGGTCCCGGCGTGGGATCCGGGATCGTGAAGCCCGCTGGGGGTGCGGCGGCAAAAGCCGCTGCCGGCGCAGCCACCGGCGGCGGGACGAGAACGGAAGCCGCC
>JBJTAA010000246.1:0-11643 GCA_046090525.1 Planctomycetota bacterium | reverse complement strand
GGGGGGGGGGTGGGGGGGGGGGGGGGGGGGGGGGGGGGGGGTGCCGGCGGGGGGGGGGGGGGGACGGCCCTCTCGTTCCTAGAGTGGCGGCCCCCCGCGGCGGCGATCGATCCGGCCGGCCGGGCGGGCGTCGGCGGCAAGGTTCACCCCGCGCTGCCGGGCTTTCCGCACCATGCGCCCAAGGCCAGGCGGGTGATCTACCTGCACATGAACGGCGGCCCCTCCCAGATCGATCTCTGGGACTACAAGCCGGTCCTGAGGGAGTATTTCGACAAGGACATCCCGCCGAGCGTCCGCGGCGAGCAGCGGCTCGCCACGATGACCAGCGGCCAGAAGCGTTTTCCCGTGGCCCCCTCGAAGTTCGCCTTCGAACAGCGCGGGCAGTGCGGCCGTTGGATCTCTACCGACCTGCTGCCCCACACGGCCGGCATCGTCGACGACATCGCGCTCGTCAAGACGGTCCACACCAACGCCATCAACCATGACCCGGCCTGCACCTTCGTGATGACCGGCAGCGAGATCCCGGGCAAGGCGAGCCTCGGCAGTTGGCTGTCGTATGGCCTGGGCAGCGAGAACGACGACCTCCCGGCCTTCGTCGTGTTCACGCCGCAGTTTCCCGCGACGGGCAATGCGCAGGCGCTGTTTTCACGGATGTGGGGCAGCGGCTTTCTGCCCACGCGGTTCACGGGGGTCACGCTCCGCGGCTCGGGCGATCCCGTCCTCTACCTCGACAACCCAGCGGGGATCACGGCCGGCGACCGCCGCCGGATGCTCGACGGCCTCGGGGCCCTGAATGCGATCGGCTTCGAACGCTACCGCGACCCCGAGATCCAGACCCGGATCGCCCAGTACGAGATGGCTTTCCGGATGCAGACGAGCGTGCCGGAGCTCACCGATATCAGCGACGAGTCGGCCGAGACCCTGGCGCTCTACGGCGAGGACGTCAAGAAGCCGGGCAGCTTCACGCATTCGGCCCTGCTGGCCCGCCGGCTGGTGGAGCGAGGCGTCCGCGTGGTGCAGATCCTGCATCGTGGCTGGGACCAGCATGCCACCCTTCCCAGTGCGATCAAGAACCAGTGTCTCGACACCGACCGGGGCACGGCGGCGCTCGTGATGGATCTCAAGCGGCGGGGGCTGCTCGACGACACGCTCGTCGTCTGGGGGGGCGAGTTCGGCCGCACGGTCTACTCCCAGGGCACGCTCACCAAGGACGACTACGGCCGGGACCACCACCCGCGGAACTTCTGCATGTGGATGGCCGGGGCGGGCGTCAGGCCGGGCATCTCGTATGGCGAGACCGACGACTTCAGCTACAACGTCGTCGAGAACCCGGTGCACGTGAACGATTTCAACGCCACGATCCTGCACCTGATGGGCATCGACCACGAGCGGTTCACGTTCAAGTTCCAGGGCCTCGACCAGCGGCTGACGGGCGTCGAGCCGCAGCGGGTGGTCGGCGAGATCCTGGCGTAGGGCGTTTTCGGCGGGCAGGATGCCCGCCGCCACGGGGGGGCTTCGGGTATCCTGCCGGTCCGAGGAGCCCACCCATGCCTGCTGCCCCCGTCACGCTCGTCTGGTTCCGGCACGATCTCCGGCTCGACGACAATCCCGCCCTCGCCGCGGCCGCGGCCCGCGGGCGGGTGGTGCCCGTCTTCATCTGGGCGCCGGAGGAGGAGGCCCCCTGGGAGCCCGGCGCGGCCTCGCGGTGGTGGCTGCACCAGTCGCTCGAACGGCTCTCGGCCGCGCTCGCGAAGGCGGGCGCGCCGCTCGTGATCCGCTGCGGCCCATCGCAAGCGACGCTCGAGGGATTGGCCAGGGACTACGCCGCCACCCACGTCACCTGGAATCGCCGCTACGAGCCGGCGGTCGTGAAGCGCGACACCGCGATCAAGAAGGCCCTGGCCGCCGCCGGCCTCGCCGCGGAGAGTTTCAACGGCGGCCTGCTCTTCGAGCCGGTGCACGTGAAGACGAAGCAGGGCAATCCCTACCAGGTCTTCACCCCGTTCTGGCGGGCCCTGCTGGCGCTCCCCGAGCCGGCCGAGCCGGCCGCGGCAACGCGGAAGCTCCACGGGGCCGAGCCCGTGAAGGGCAAGCCGAAAAGCCTGGCGGTGGAGGATCTCGACCTGTTGCCCGAGATCGACTGGGCCGGCACGATGCGGAAGACCTGGTCGCCGGGCGAGGCGGGGGCGGCCAAGCGGCTCGAGGCGTTCCTCGCCAGGGGCCTCGCCACCTACGGCACCGAGCGCGACCGGCCCGACCACGAGGGCACGAGCGCCCTCTCGCCGCATCTCCACTTCGGCGAGATCTCGCCCCGTCGCGTCTGGCACGCCGTGCGTGCGGCGGCCGGTGGCAAGCCCGCGGCGAAGATCAGCGGCAGCCCCGAGGTGTATCTGCGGGAGCTCGGCTGGCGGGAGTTCGCCAGCCACCTGCTCTACCACTTCCCGCACACCGCCGACGCGCCCCTGCGGGCCGACTACGCGAAGTTTCCCTGGGTGAAGGACCCGGTGGGCCTGCGGGCCTGGCAGCGCGGCCGGACGGGCTTTCCCGTCGTGGATGCCGGGATGCGGCAGCTCTGGGCCACCGGCTGGATGCACAACCGCGTGCGGATGATCGTGGCGAGCTTTCTCGTCAAGGATCTGCGGGTCACGTGGCTCCAGGGGGCCCGCTGGTTCTGGGACACGCTCGTGGACGCCGACCTGGCCGCCAACACGCTCGGCTGGCAGTGGGCCGCCGGCTGCGGGGCCGACGCCGCTCCCTACTTCCGGATCTTCAACCCCACGAGCCAGGGTGAAAAGTTCGATCCCGACGGCGAGTACGTGCGGCGCTGGGTGCCGGAGCTCGCGCGGCTGCCGGCGGCCGACATCCACGCCCCGGCCGAGGCCGACGCGCGGGTCCTCGAGCGGGCCCGTGTGACGCTCGGGCGGGAGTATCCCGAGCCGATCGTCGATCACGCCGAGGCGCGGAAGCTCGCGCTCGAGGCGCTCAAGAAGGTCTCCCGGGGCGGGTAGCCGCAGGCTTTCGGACGTGGCCGGAATCGGCGGGCAAGATGCCCGCCGCCACGAATCTGATTCCTCGTAGCCGCGGGCTTCCAGCCCGCGGAATGGGCTCGTCAGCGGGGGATGGATTCGCCGGGATGGAATCCCGCCGCCACTTTTCGGGCATGATGCCCGCCACTACTTGAGCTTCGCCATCAGCACGCGGACGGTCTTCATCGCGTCCTTCTGCTGCTCGGGATCGGGCACCTTCGAGGCCGACTTCTCGGCGTCGGCGAGCAGGGCAAGCGCGCCCTTCGTGTCGCCGTTGGCGACGAGCGCCTTGGCCACCGCCACGAGCGCATAGACCCGGTTGGCCGGGAAGTCATCGATCGCCTTGGCGGCCTCGCTCGCCTGGGCGAGCAGCTTCTTCGCCTCGTCCTGCTTCTTGGTGGCCGCCCGCACGGCCGCCGCCGCCGCGAACGCCTCGGCCTTGGGCCGCAGTTCCTCGAGGCCGCCGGCGAGCTCCTCGAGCGTGCCGATCACGTCCTCCGCGGCGTCGGCCAGCCCGGCGTCGACGTAGCCCATCGCCACGGCCGCCAGGGCCTTGCCCCGAAACCGCTCCGACACGTCGTTCAGGGCGAGCTTGCCCGCCTCGGCGAGGGTCTCCTTGGCGCCGTTTTTGTCGCCCGCGGCGGCCTTGGCGACGCCGATCTGGGCGAGGATGCCCGCCTTCTGCTGGGGGTCTTCGAGCGTGGCCGCCATCGTGGCCGCCTTCTCCACCACCTTCTTGGCCGAACTCCGCTGGTCGATGTCGGCGTAGGTCTGGGCGATCTCCACGAGCACCGGCACGCAGGCGAGCGGCTGGCCGTCGGCCGGGATCTCGGCGAGCGCCATCTCGAGCGTGCGGGCGGCGCCGGCCTTGTCCTTGGCCTTGAACTGCAGGCCGGCCACCTTGGCGAGGTCTCGGGCCCGGCCCTCGGGCTTGGGATTCTTCTTGGCCTGGGCCAGGCGATCGGCGATCGTCGCCGGAGCCTTCTTGGAGCCGCTGCAGCCGGTGAGCGGCAGAGCGATCAGGCAGCAGGCCACGAGCACGAGCGACCAGGCAAGCGAGCGACGCATCGGGGGGCTCCTCGGCAGCGGGGAAGGTTCGGGGCGGGTCGGATCAGGCGAACTTGAGGCGGGCCCGCGCCAGGCGGGCGTGGGCCTCGGCCATGAGGTCGTCCTCGGCGGCCTCGTCCTCGGCCTCGTAGGTGGCCGAGAACCTGAGATAGGCGCCGCAGTCGTCCCAGGGCACGGTCGAGATCGAGAGTTCGTGGATCAGGAACTGGCTGGCTTCCTGGGCGGTCGCGAACACCCGGTCGCCGGCGCCGGTCGGGCTCTTCGTGTAGAGGAAGTAGGTGCCGCCAGGCATCTCGCAGTCGAAGCCCACCGCCCGGAGCACGCCCACGAGCTTCTCGAGGCGGCGGCGATATTTCTCCCGGACGCGCCGCGGGATCTCCGGATCGGCGAGCGCCGCGGCGGCCGCCTTCTGGATCGCCATGAACTGGCCGGAATCGCAGTTGTCCTTGACGTCGGCGAAGGCCCGCACGAGCCGCTCGTGGCCGCAGACCCAGCCCATCCGCCAGCCGATCATGTGGAAGCCCTTCGACATCGAGTGGACCTCGAGACCCACCTCTTTCGCCCCGTCGATCGAGAGGAACGACAGCGGCCGGTCGTCGTAGGAGAGCATGATGTGGGCCGCGTCCTGGATCACAATCACGCGGTGCTTGTGGGCCCAGTCGACCACCTTCTCGTAGAACGCCCGCGTGGCCGTGCGGCCGGTGGGGCTGTTGGGATAGCAGAGCACCAGCAGCTTCGTGCGGGCGAGCACGTCGGCCGGGATGCCGTCGAGGTCGGGCAGGAAGCCGTGCTCCGGCACGAGCGGCAGCGGGTGGACCGTGCCGCCGAACCACCTGGTCGCCGTGCCCGCCACGGGGTAGCCCGGCACGGTCATCAGCGTCACGTCGCCGGGATCGATGAAGGCGGCCGGCAGCATGGCGTAGGCCGTCTTCGAGCCGATGCAGTGGTTGACCTCCTTGACGGGGTCGAGCACGACGCCGAACTCCCGCTGCATGAAGGCGGCCGCGGCCTCCTTGAAGGCGGCGATGCCGTTGTCGGCGTAGCCGCGGTTCTCGGGGCGGTCGATCTCCCGCCGCATCACGGCCCGCACGCCTTCGGGGGCCATCTCGTCGTTTTCGCCGATCCCGAAGTCGAGCATCCGCCGCTCCGGATGGTCGGCGAGGGCCTGCCGCTTGGCCCGCTTGATCAGCTCGAACTTGTAGATCCCGGAGCCCTTGGCGAAGTTCGCCCCGCCGATCCGTTGGGCGAAGCGATCCTGGAACCAGGGGTCGGGTGTGGTGTCGGCGGCGGGCTGGGCGGGGGCGGAGGAGGCAGGCATTGCGTGCGGCGTGGGTTGCGTGGGCTGGCGGGGAACGACTTCGACGGCCGTAGCGTACGGTTTTCGCGGGCTGGTTTCCAAGCCGCAAGGCAAAAACACGAGGCGGCGACCATCCCGCGGGGCGCTTGCCAAGCGAGGATACACATGTGCACTCTCTGCCGGCCTGCCTGCGGGTGGGGCGTGCGGCGGGCTAAACTCGTCGCATGGCCTCGAACCCGCAGACCGGTGCCGGAGAGTCGCCCTCCCGCGACGCTCCGATAGTGACGTTCGGTTTCGACGTCCTCGATCGGATCGACGGCTATCAGACCATGGGCCTTGACCGGCTGATCGCAATGAAGCTGACGGCATTTCGTGACAAGGATCGGACGCATCTCCGCGACATGATCGACGTGGGCCTGATCGACCAGGCCACGCCCGCGTGGCTGCCGGAGTCGCTGCGGCCGCGGCTCGAGCAGTTGCTGGCCAATCCGGACGGCTAACGGCATCGCCGCCGGCGATTGACCGCGAGCCCCGAGAGGCCGGCGGCCGCGGCGAGCAACACGGCCGTGGAGGGCTCCGGCACGGGCACGGCGAAGTTGAACTGCACGTCGTTGCTGAGGACCGCACCGGTCGGGTTCATGGTGAACTCATACTGCAGGCGGCTGATCGGCACCGAGGTGAGCAGGCTCACGACCGCCTCCGGCGTGGTGGCGAAGGTGCCCGTCACGAGGGTGCCCGAGTAGCCCGCCAGCGTGCTCCAGGTGGGATAGGTGAGCGCGGAGCCGTCGGGGGTGTTGCCGTTCTGGCGGGAGAACGTGAAGGCGCCGTTCGGGATCAGGCTCGGCGTGGAGGCGGTGTCGTAGGCCTTGATGTTGAGCACCTCACGGGCGTCGAAATCGACGAACACGAGGTAGGACGCCGCCGGCAGCGGCTGCGAAAACTGGATGTCGAAGTCCACCGTGCTGTCGGGCGTGGTGGTGCGGTTGTAGGAGACGTCGAAGAAACTGCGGGTGCCGGCTACCCAGTCGGGATTGCTCAGGTTGGTCACGGGCGGCTCGCCGGCGAACGTGAACTGCCTGACCGTGCCGAGCGTGACGCCCGCCCCCTTGTTGCTCGTGTCGATCGTCACGGTGTTGCCCTGGAGCGAGACCGTGGCCGAGGTGCCCGTGGCCAGGGCCGTCGAGCCGGCCGTGGTCGCGTAGTCATAGAGGGCGGCCCGGACCAGGCCGTCGCCGCCGACCGCGAGGGCCAGGGTCGGGGCGAGGGCCGCGGCGACCAGGTGAAGGAAGCGACCGCGGCGATGCTGGCGAGTCATGGCTGGTTCCGGCGGGGTTCGTGGCACGGCACCTTGACGATCCTACGAGCGCCAGCGGAGCCTCGCCAGTCGCCTCCCGATCACGCCGCAGGTTTTTTTCGCCGCCGGCGCAGGCCCGCGGCCGAGGCCGTATTTGCCAGCAGTTCCCGGTTGATGGCCGTCTGGGACCCGGACACCGAGAGATCGTTCGTCGAGATGATGCCAGCCGAGTTGCCGGGGCAGTACGCGTTTGAGCTCCCGAGAAACTCAAACCCCAAGCAAGGCGAATCAAGAAACGGAGCGGACGCGGACGAGCAAAGTCACCGCCGCCGTAGGGGCCGTGCGCAAAGTCTCTGCCCGCCCCGCAGCCCGAACGTCGTGGCCTGCCGCAGCGGGTTCAGAGCAGGCCCGCCACGAGGAACGCCACGACCGACAGGCCCGCCGCCAGGAGGGCATACGGCAGCTGGCTCCAGGCATGGGCCAGGTTCTCGCAGCCCGAGGCCTGGGAGGTCATGATCGTCGTGTCGCCGAAGAAGCAGGCGTGGGAACCGAAGCCGCCGGCCGACACCACGGCGGCTATCGCGAGCGGCGGATCGGCCCCCAGCGATTCCGCGAGCGGGATCACGATCGGCAGGGCGATCGCGTAGGTGCCCCAGAACGAGCCGGTCGCGAACGACACCGCCGACAGGCACACGAAGGCCGCCGCCGGCAGCAGCCGGTGATCGAGCCACGGCCCCAATGCCCCGATCACGAACTCGGCGAGCTCGAGCCGCTCGTTGACCCGGCCCAGCATGAAGGCCAGGAGCAGGGTCACCAGCACGGGCACCATGTCGGCGAGGCCCTGGCAGCCGGCCTCCGCCAGGGCGGCGATCGAGAACCGGCGCCGCCAGAGGAGTTGTTGCGCCGCCACCATGCCGATCGCCCAGATTCCGCCCTGCAGGGCGTCGTTGTGGGAGAGGACGGTCGCCACCACGAGCGTCACGATGGGGAGGAGGAAGTCGGCCAGGCGAGCGGAGGCGGCCGCTGCCTCGGCAGGCGGCTCGTCGGCCGGCGGCGAGCCGGGCGGCGCCACGCTGCCCCCCGCGGCCACGCGGTCGTCGGCCCGGCGCATCGCCCCCCAGGCGGGAATCCAGCCCAGCGACACCAGCGGCACGAGCAGGATGGCGAACCAGCCGTAGAAGGCGAAGGGGATGATTCGCAGATAGGCCGACACGCCCGCCCCCGGCTGGGCCGCGCCCGTGGACTCGAGCAGCCCCGCCACGTAGACCGCCCACGTGGAGATCGGCACGAGCAGGCACATCGGCGCCGCCGTCGAGTCGATCACGTAGGCGAGCCGCTCCCGCGGCACCCGGTGCATGTCGGTCACCGGCCGCAGCGTGCGGCCGAGGACCAGGGCGTTCACATAGTCGTCGATGAACACGACGAGCCCGAGGAACCAGGCGAGCAGGAGCGCGGCCCGGCCCGAGGCGACGCGTCCGCCCACCAGGCGACCGAACGCGTTGGCCCCGCCCGTGACCACGAGCAGCCGGATCAGCATGCCGAACACGCCGCACACCGCCAGCGCCCAGGCCTCCGACCTGTTGCCGAGCCGCCCCACGAGCGAGTCGGCGAGGCCGCCGACGAAGCCCGGGCCGTCGAGCATCAGGTGGCCCACCACGACGCCGATCACGAGCGCCGGGATCGTGGTGCGGAGCACGAGGGCCACCGCGACCACGCAGAGCGTCGGCACGAGGGCGATCCATCCTGGTTCTGCCATGCGTGGCTTGGGGGGTGCGTCACCGTGGGCCGGCCGATGCTCGCCAGGTCAGGGGGCGAGCCGCTCGAGCAGCCACGCCCCGGTCGCGTCACGGCGAAACCGCAGCCGGTCGTGGAGTCGGCTGGGCCGGCCCTGCCAAAACTCGATCCGTTCCGGCACGAGCCGGAAGCCGCCCCAGTGGGCCGGCCGGGGGATCGTCGTGTCGTCGGGATGCTCGGCACGAAAGCGGGCGAAGAGTTCCTCGAGGGCGGCCCGGTCGGCGATCACCCGGCTCTGCGGCGAGCTCCAGGCGCCGAGCCGCGACGTGCTCGGGCGACTCGTGAAGTAGGCGTCGCTCTCGGCGGCGGTCGTCTTTTCGACGCGGCCCTCGATCCGCACCTGCCGCTCGAGCGCGGCCCAGTGAAACGTGAGCGCGGCGTGGGGATTGGCCGCCAGTTCCCGCCCCTTCTGGCTCTCGTAGTTGGTGAAGAAGCAGAAGCCCCGCGCATCGAAGCCGCGGAGCAGCACCACCCGCGCCGAGGGGCGTCCGTCGGGCGTGGCCGTGGAGAGCGTCATCGCCTCGGGCTCGGGGACACCCGCCGCCACCGCCGCGTCGTACCAGCCGGCGAACTGGCGGATCGGATCACGGTCGATCGATTCCTCGTCGAGCGTGCCCTGCTCGTATTCCTTGCGGGCGTGGGTCGTGCGTGGCTGCATGGAGGTGCCTTCCGGAAGCAGCATCGTAGCCGGGCCCGTTGCCGCGGGCGACGCCGCGGGCCGGCCGCACCGGGCGGGTCGCCCGGACGGGCTCCGCGGGCCCCCGGGGGTTTCGATTGGGCAGGCCGTATCGCGGCCGCTGAGTTTGCCGGTGACGGGGTCGTGCCCGGTTCGGGGCCCGCTGCCGCACCCGCCCACGCCGGGTTGCCGCCGACCCGGCGGCGAGCCGATTTCCCCCGGGGCGGTGGTTCTCGCCTCGGAGGATGAAGACGATGATCAGGCCCGCAGCCCGTGCGCGGCGAACGAACCTCGGGCGGTGCTTCACCGCCATCCTCGCGCTTCACGCCGTGATCCACGTGCGCGCCGCCGAGTCGACGGCCGAACCGGTCGCCGCCCCGCTGCCGGGACAGCGATCAGGCGAACGCCATCTGCCGCCGCCGATCGCGGCCGATGCGAGCCCGGACAACGTCGACCTTCTGCTCGCGAAGATGCTCCCGCCCCGCAGCGACAGCCCGGCCGACTGGCAGGCCGGGGCGCCGTGTCTGCATGACCGCGGCGAGCCTCGCATCCTGCCGCCGTGCATCCCGCCGGCGCCGTGCCATCCGGCCTATCCACCGTATCCCGCAGACTTGGTCGGCGTCCGCGGCATTCCGACCTGTGGTCCCAGATACAAGGGGCCATGCCAGCCGCGGCTGGGCACGCACGATCATGGTCCGCTGCCGCGGCTGCATGCCGTGTGCGACGCGGCCTTCGATGCCTTCTATCGCTGAGACGCTGGCCGCCTGAACTCGGGCCTCAAGGCGCCGGCAGCGGCTGCACGGGCGCCGCGGCGGCCGGCGGCTGCCCGGCCGGGGGCGGAGCCCACGGCAGCTTGTCGGGATTGGCGACCTCGTTGGGCACGAGGTTTTCGCGGGCGGCCGGCGCGGTCTGGGCCGGGGGAAACTCCTCGAGCTGCAGGAGGTCGGCGATCTGCACCGCCGCCCGCCAGCGGTTTTCCTGGGTGTCGACGTAGACGAGCTCGGTCTCCGTGAGGATCCGCTGGGCCTGCAAGAGGCTCAGGAACGTCACCTCGCCGCGGCCGTAGAGCGTCTGCGTGAGGGCCACGGTTTCGCGGGCCTTGGGCAGGATGTCCTGCTCATACCAGCCGACCAGCCGCTGGGCCGTGCGGTAGTTGGCGAGCTGCTCGGCCGCCTGGGTCGCCAGATCGAGTTCGATCGTCCGCAGGTCGGCGCGGGCGGTGGCGATGTCGGCCCGGGCGGCGCGGATGTTGCCCTGGTTGCGGTCGAACAGCGGCACTTCGACCATCACCTGCATCAGGCCCTGGTCCTGGGGCGGGAAATCGACCTGCCGCTGATAGCCGCCGAGGACGTTGATGTCGGGAATCGGCTCGACCACGGCCCGCTCGAGCGCCCACTGGGCCCGGTTCACGCCGGCGAGCGCCGCCTGCGGTCGCGCGTTGCGGGCGGTCACGGCCTCCTGCAGGAGCTTGAGATCGAAGTCGGGAAGCTGGGCCGTCATGTCGGCCTCGACCGTGCCCACGTCGGCCCGCGGCAGGCCCATCGATGCCGCCAGCTCCCGCCGGCCGGCCTCGATGAAGACCGCGCCGTTGAGCAGCCGCACCGAAGCCCGATCGCGTTCGATCGCCCAGAAGAGCACGTCGGCCTTCGTGCCCTCGCCCGCTTCCGCCAGCTGCCGGCCGATCTCGTAGGACCGGTTCGTGATGTCGACCAAGAGCTTGAAGATCTCCATCCGCCGCTGGGCCACGAGCAGCCGGTAGAACGAATCGCGGACGCCCGTCAGCACCTCGAAGCGGGCCCGGATGTAGTCGTATTCGGCCCGCTGCACGTCGCGGAGGGCGGCCTGCTGGGCGAGCCTCAGCTTGCCGGCCGTCACGATGTCCTGCGTGGCGAAGCCGTTCCACTGGCTGTCGGCCCCGGCGATCTGGGGCGACGAGCCGGCGATCATCGGGTTCGGATAGAGCCTGGCCTGCACGGCCTTGCCGCGGGCCGCCTCGATGGCCGCCCGAGCCCCATGCAGCCGCGGGTGGCTCCGTTCGGCGTAGGCCACGAACTCCGCGAGCGTCCGGGGAGCGGGGCCCTCGATGCCCTCGACGACGCCCTCGGTGACCCCGAGCGGAATCGGCGGCGTGGCGACGCGGAGCCCATCGGAACCGACAGGTTCGGCGGCCGGCGGGGCCGCTGTCGCTTCCGCGCGGGCCCCGCTCCCGGCGGAACCGGCACCCATGGCCGCGATCATCGCGAGGAGGGCCAGGAGCGGGGCGGGGATCGGCGGAGGGTTCGTTGCCATGGGCATGGGGGCGTCCAGGTGCCGGAGGCAGCCCCGCCAACAGGCCGCAGAATCGTCATCACCCTGTTTTTCGGCAGAACGGGTCCTTTTCCTGCAACCGGGAATCCTTCGCGTTGTTGCTGGACGGCCCGACGCAGCGGTACATAATGCCGGCGTCGGGTTTTTCCGGTGGGTCCAGAACCACCACCGAAAAAACCCG
>JBJTAA010000245.1:0-7422 GCA_046090525.1 Planctomycetota bacterium | reverse complement strand
TGCGCGAGGCGGTCGATCGACGAGGCGGCCGGCGGCGGCAGCGCCACGGTCTGGCCGACGGCCGCCGCGGCCGCGAGCGAGGCCGCGACCGCAAGCAGGAGCCTCGACAGTGGTTGCATCGTGCGCACGGGTGGCCGGCGGCCCGCACGGGGCCCTGGGCGTCGATCGAAAGGCCCCGGAAAACGCCCCCGGAGCCCGGGGGGAGTACCGCGCGGAAGACGGCTGAATCAAGGCCGCGGCGGGGTCGGGTGGCCGGCCAGGAAAGCCGGGCAGGCTGGCAAAGTCCCCGCGCCGGCGGCGATCGCTGGTCCGACCAATGGGGCGACCGCACCCGGACGCCCGGACGACGCGGATTCCGCGGGTTATAAACCCGAGGCCATCGTTGCCTCCGCATGCGTCGGTCCCCGTGCCTCATTCCGTGCCGAGCGACTTCGACCCGATCGACCCGGCCCCCCTCGTCGGCCCAGGGTGTCTGGCCGCCTTCGAGCACCTCGCGGAGATCGAGTCGACGATGGACCGCGCCCGCGAGGTCGCCGCCGATCCCGGGGCGAAACTTCCCCATGCCGTCGTCGCGGATCGGCAGCTCCGCGGCCGGGGCCGACGCAGCGCGGCCTGGTGGCAGCAGCCCGGCAGCCTGGCCGTGAGCATCGTGGTGCCAGCCGTCGATGCCCCGGCTGGTCCGCCGCCGATCTGGTCGCTCGCCTGCGGCGTGGCGGTGGCCGAAACGATCCGCGTGCTCGAGCCGGCCGTCGCCGCATCGGTGCGGTGGCCCAACGACGTCGAGGTCGGCGGCCGCAAGCTCGCGGGCATTCTGGTCGAGACCGCGGGGCACGGCCGGGCGATCTTCGGCATCGGCATCAACACGACCGGCTCGGCGGCCTTGGCCCCGCGGGCGATCGCCCGGCGTGTCGCGACGCTGCCCGACCTCGCAGGCCGGCCGCTCGGCCGCCAGCCGCTGCTCGCCGAACTCCTGCCGCGCCTGTTCACGCTCCTGGCCGACGTGGCCCGCGACCCGTCGCTCCTCGCCGACCGCTATCGTCCCCTCTGCTGCCTCACAGGCAGGCTTGTTCGCGTGCACGTGGCCGAGCAGATCCACGAAGGCATCTGCGGCGGCATCGCCCCGGACGGCCGGCTCGTCGTCGACACGCCGGCCGGCCGGATGCACTTCGTCTCCGGGAGCCTCACGCCTCCCGCCGAGGTCTGGCAGGGCGAGGCCTGACCCGGCCCGACGCCCTGGTCGCCACCACGCAGACCTCCCGGCCGGCACTGGAGAGCTGGCGAACCCGCGGCGCGAAGCCCCAGGCCCGGAAGGCGTCGAGCCAGCCGGGGAGTTCGGCGGCCCGCGACCAGTTGGGGATCTTGAGCGTGGCCACGATGCCGGAGAGCCGCACCCCCTTCGCGGTTGCCACCCGGCCCAGGGCCGAGAGCGTGCTCTTGGGGTCGATGTTCATGTCGGCCACGAGCCAGTCGGTGCCGGCGAAGCGCGCAAGCGGCACGTCGCGGGCCCGCATCCTCCAGTGGGTGAAGCCCGGAAGCGCCGCCACTGCGGGGTCGATCACCGCCGGATCGACGCCCACCACGCGGAGGCCGGCCTCGAGCAGCCGCTGGCAGGCGCCGCCGGGCGCCGCCCCGAGCTCCACGGCCCGCTCGCCCGGCAGGAACGGGATGTCGAACACGGCGATCGCCTCGTCGAGCTTGAGCCAGGCCCGCGACACCTTGCCGCTCGGCAGCGTGGCGGCCGCCGTCGGATAGATGCCGCCGGGCCAGACGCCCCGGTCCTCGCCCGCCTGATGCCAGCCCACCCACCAGCGCTCGGGCGAGTCGAGCACGAGGTCGAGCACGAGCTCTCCTGCAAGGGCGCGCGGAGCGGTGTCGGTCGGCAGGCCAGAGGCGGCGAGCGCCGCCGCCTGCGCATCCGCGACCGCCGCCGCGAGCGCCGGCGGCTGCGGGCCGGGCACGAACTCGCGCGTCCAGCAGTGCACCCGCCGCCAGGGCCGCGCACCCGCCAGGGCGACCGCCGCGGCGGCGAGCGCGGCGGTGGTCGGACCGGTGACCTGGCCGAGCGAGTGGATGAGGGTGCGGGCGAAGCCGAGACGGTCGAGCAGGTCGTCGGGAAGCGAGGCACGAGCGCCGCCCTCGCCCGGCAGGCGGAACGTGACCACCCCCCTGCGCCAGGCGGCCGGCCGGGCCCCCGGCACGAGTTCGACGAACCGCGTCCGCAGGGCCGCCTCGGCCCCACCCTGGCAGGCGCACAGGAGAAACTCGGGCGGCGGCGGCGCTGCGGCGACGGGCGATTCCATGGAGTTCCAGAGCGTAGTTCCCGCCCCGGCCCGCCGCCCAAAAATCAGGCCGGCCCGGGCGCCCAAGGGCCCGGGCCGGCCTTTCTCGTCAGATCGTGGACGCCCCGGCTGACTCAGCCCCAGGACCCGAGGGTCCCGTGGTCGAAGCCTCGCCGGAGCGAAGGGTGCGGCCCGCCGGGCGGACCGCCCGAGGCTCCACGAATGGAGCCCCGACGCATGAGTGCCGTGCCTGCGAGCGGCCCGTGAGGACCGTCAGGCACGGACGACTCAGCCGTGGCCCTTCTTCTTCTTGGCGACCTTCTTGGCAGCCTTCTTCTTCTTCTTGGCCATGAAATGGCTCCTTGCCACGAGCACCCGGACACCGATCTCACATCCGCTCCCTCGGATGCTCTTCGAGAAGGGAGCGGACGACGTTTCGACATGAGACCAGGGTGATCACTCACCCTCGTTCCCATGCCGATTGGGAGAGTTGTGGAGGATGGCCGCGAAAACTGTCAAGGGAAAAAACCGAAAATTTTTGCCCCCGCGCGGGTCGTTGCCCCTCTCATCCTCACCTTCGGCAGGGTCCAAGTGGTCGCCGATGACGCGCGTGGTGCCGCGCTACGTCGCTCGTGACGATGCCTGGGCGTGCCGTGCGACCCAGTCCTCGAGCAGCGCGACCTGCGCGGCGAACGACTGTTCCGTGACGCCCAGCGGGCTCTTGAAGAAGCAGGCGAGCCAGGCGAGCGCACCCCGCTCGCCACCCCGCCAGGCCCGCTCCACCAGACGCACGAGGTCGAGCACCAGGGGCGCCGCCAGGATCGAGTCGCATCCCTGCCAGGTGAACTGCAGCGTCATCGGCGTGCCGAGGAAGCCCCGGAAGTGGACGTGATCCCAGGCCGTCTTCCAGTCGCCCATGCTCGCGATGTACTCGATCGAGACGTGGGTCTGCGGCGGATAGCCGAGGATCGCGGCCAGGAGGTGATCCTTGCTCTTCACCTTGGCGGCCTTGTTCCGCGGGTCGTCGAGCACCTTGCCGTCGAGGTTCCCGAAGATGTTGTGGCCCACCCAGCTCATCACCTCGAGGTGCCGGGCGGCGAACATCGGCGCCAAGACGCTCTTGAGGAGCGTCTCGCCCGTCTTGCCGTCGCAGCCGGCGTGGGCGATGCCCTGGGCCAGGGCGACCTCCTGGAGGCAGGCCGGCGTCCCGCCGGCCGAGGGCGTGAAGTTGACGAACGAGGCCCCGGCCGAGGCGGCGGCGAGAAAATAGAGGCTGCTCGCGGGCAGCGGGCAGCGAGCCGCATCGTCGAGGAGTGGGTCGAGCTCGGCGAACGACCGCGGGATGGGGCGTTCCGGCGGCGGCTCGGTCGAGGCGAGGTTGACGACCACGACGTGGTCGAGCCGTTCGGTCTCGGCGAAGGCCGCGATGTCGGACCGCACCCGCTCGATCGCCTGCCGGGGCGTTTCGGCCAGCACCGCGGCACCCGCCTCGGCCAGGCCGCGGATCCGCTCGCCGGAGCCGACGAGCGTCCCGGGGCGCAGCCGGCCTTCGACGTCCTTGAAGAACTCGGCGGCCTCGGCCAGGAGCTCCGGTGGGATCGCACGGCTCTCTGTCCACATCCGGCGCGCCTCCGCATCCAGCGGACCGGAGCGGATGTCGTGCCCGCCGACGACGATGTCGGGAAAGTCGACGAGGTCGAGGCTGGCGAACGGGGCGGTGGCGGTCACCAGGCCGATCGGTTCGAGGCGGCGGCGGGCGAGCGCCGCCAGCCCCGTCATCATCGTCGTGGCCACGCCTCCCTTGGCTCCGATCAGCCAGGCTCCGACTCGGCGGCTGGGCATGGGGGCGTTCCGGGCTCGGGACGGCCGCGGCAGGTGGGAACGCCACGGCGAGCGGCTGGGAAAGCGCCGCCGCGGTGGTATCATTCCCAGGCCTTTTGGTCGCGTCAAGGAAGCCGCCTGCCGGCGGATGCACGAGCAGCGATGGAGAGTCCGAGGCTGAAGCTGGCCCGCCGCATGGCGGCACTCGAACCATCGGCGACCCTGGCGATGGCGGCTCGGGCCGGAGCCATGAAGGCGGCCGGCGTCGACGTCATCGATCTCTCGGTGGGCGAGCCCGACTTCCCCACGCCCGAGCACATCTGCCGCGCCGCCGAGGAGGCGATCCGGGCCGGCTTCACCAAGTACACGCCGGCCGCGGGCATTCCCGCCCTGCGGAAGGCCGTCGCCGACGACTACACCCGCCGCTCGGGCCTGGCCGTCACGCCGGCGCAGGTGGTGGTCGCCAATGGCGCCAAGCACGCCCTCCACAACGTCTTCACCGCGCTGCTCGACGAGGGGGACGAGGTCGTCGTGCCCACGCCCTACTGGGTCAGCTACGCCGAGCTCGTCAAGCTGGCGGGAGCCCGGCCGGTGCTCGTCGAGACGAAGATCGAGGACGACTTCAAGCTCCGGCCGGAGGCGTTGCGGGCCGCCCTCACGCCCCGCACGCGGATGCTCCTGGTCTGCTCGCCGAGCAACCCCACCGGCGTGGTCTACCAGCCCGAGGAGCTCGCGGCCCTGGCGGACGTGGCGCTCGAGGCCGAGTTGGCGGTGGTGGCCGACGAGATCTACGACCAGCTCGTCTTCGACGGCCGCCGGAGCCCGTCCTTCCCCACGCTGCGGCCCGGCCTCGAGGACCGGACCATCGTGGTGGCCGGCGTGAGCAAGACCTACTCCATGACCGGCTGGCGGATCGGCTGGACGATCGCGCCGGAGCCGCTCTCCAAGGCGATCGGCAATCTCCAGAGCCAGGAGACGAGCAACCCCTCGAGCGTCAGCCAGCATGCGGCCGTCGCCGCGCTCACCGGTCCCCAGGAGTGCGTGGTGGCGATGCGTGACGCCTTCCAGCGCCGTCGGGATCTCGTGGCGGCGAGGCTCAAGGCACTGCCGGGCGTGCGGCTGCCCGACATCGGTGGGGCGTTCTACGCCTTCTTCGACATCCGCAGGGCGCTCGAGCAGGGGCGGGCCGTCGGCATCGCGACGAGCCTCCAGTGGTGCGAGGCCCTCCTCGAGCGGCAGCAGGTCGCACTCGTCGCGGGCAGCGCCTTCGGCGCCGAGGGGCACGTGCGGATGAGTTTCGCGGCGGGCGAGGAGACGCTCTCGCGCGGCCTCGACCGGATCGCCGCCTTCCTCGCAGATCCCACCCGGCCCCGGGCCTGACTGCCCGCATGACGACGCCCGCTCCCGAGCGCCGCGTCTATCTCGACCACGCCGCCGCCACACCGCTTGCGGCTGCCGTGGCCGAGGCGATGCGGGAGGCCGAGGCGGAGGCGTTCGCCAACCCGTCGAGCCCCCACGCCGCCGGCCGAGCCGCCAAACGGATCCTCGAGGACGCCCGGGAACGGATTCTCGCGCTCGTCGGCGGCCGCACGAGCGGCAGCGTGCGGGACCGGCTCGTGTTCACAAGCGGGGCGACCGAGGCCAACCGACTCGCCATCCTCGGCCTGGCCGCCGGCTGGGGCGGCGGCGGCGTGCCGGCCCCGGGCTGGATCGCCTTCTCGGCCCGCGACCACTCGAGCATCCGCCATCCCGCCCGGGAACTCGGCCAGCGGGGCTGGCGGCTCTGCGAGGCTCCGCTCGGGCCGCGGGGAGCGCTCGCGGCGGAGGCAGTCGTCGCCTCGGCGCACGAGTCGCCCGCCGACCACGCGGGCAGGATCCTGGCCGTGACGACCGTCTGCGGACACTCCGGCATCCGCGAGGACACGTCCGCGGTCGAGTGGATCGCCGCGGGGGTGCCGGGGCTTTGCGTGCATGCCGACGCGACGCAGGCCGCCGGCTGGGACGAGATCGCCTTCGCCACGTCGCCCTGGGCCACGCTCGCCCTGGCCCCGCACAAGTTCGGCGGCCCCCGGGGCATCGGCGGGGTCGTGGTGCGCGGCGGCGTGCCACTCGCGGCGACCGTGCCCGGATCGCAGGAACTGGGCCTGCGGGGCGGCACCGAAGCCGTCTACCTGGCCAGCGGATTCGCACGGGCGCTGGAACTCTCGGCCGCCGACCGGACGCTCGCGGCCGCCCGGGTCACGGCGCTACGGGAGCGACTCGAAGCCGGGCTCGTCGCGGCCGCCCGGCGAGCCGGGTACGAAGCGCTCGTCGTCGGCGCGGAGGCGCCGCGAGCCCCGCACGTGGCGCTCGTGGCGCTCGCGGGAGTCGATCGCCAGGTGGCGGCGCTCGCCGCCGACATGGCGGGCGTCTGCCTGGCCACCGGAACGGCCTGTGCGAGTGGTTCCACGGAGCCGCCGGCGATTCTCGCGGCGCTCGGCGTGCCGGACAGGTTTCGCGACGGGGGCCTGCGGCTGAGCCTGGGAAGGACGACCACGCCGGCCGACGTCGAAGCGGCGATCGTGAGGCTCTCGGACGTATTCGTCCGGCTGGCCGGTGCGGGCCCCGCTCCTGGCGCTTCAAAGGGAGAGCCCCCCTGATCAGCGGTTGGCAAGCGCCGCACCGCGGTGGGCCACACCGGCGAGCAACGCGTCGAAACGATGTCGATTCGCGGGCGCCCGCGCGACGGCCGAGCGGACGACATGCCACCCGACGCCGAATCGGCACGCCGCCGACGGGCTGCCGACGACCGTCACGCCAGGCCAGTGACGGGTTTCCAACACCGTGCGTCTCGGGCTCGCAACCACGACTAGACAGGTTTCCGACAGCGTGTCGACCGCATGTCCACAGTGGCTGGTGACGAGGCGTGCTCGTCAAACCACCGCGTTTTCAAGTGTTCCACATGGGTCCTCGACGGTTTCCATCGGGCCGATCGGAGTCGGTGATGAGATACGCTTCTTCTACAAGCCGCTGATCGTCCGGTGGTTCACACTTCTTCTCCTTTCTTCTGCCGATTGAAAAGATTCTGAAACTCAGTCAGCGGTCGGCAGGGAACCTGGGGGGCCGTGCCGTGGTCAAAACGAGGGTTTCGATGGGCTGTCAGCCGGTTTCGGAGCGGCCTTTTTTCGGGTACATTGACCGATCTGCCACCGGTGGTTTCGCGGGGCGAAAGGTCGTCAAGGAAACACGCGTTTCAGCATGAAAATCCGCTCACCCAAGGAGCCGCTGTTGGCGGCGGTCCAGACCGCCGCATCGGTCGTGCCGGCCCGCTCACCGAAGCCGG
>JBJTAA010000244.1:0-5325 GCA_046090525.1 Planctomycetota bacterium | reverse complement strand
GATCCTCGACCGGGCCATCGCCGACCGCGAGCAGGGCTTCGGCCGCGAGGCGATCACGCTCGCTCCCGACGCCAGGGCCTTCCTCGTCGAGACCTCCGACGGCGACGCCCGCCGCGCCCTCGGGGCCCTCGAGGTGGGCGTGCTCTCGAGCCCGGCGCGGCCGCTCGTCTTCACCCTGGAACTCGCCCGCGAGAGCGTGCAGCGGAAGGTGGTGGCCTACGACTCGGGCGACACGCACTACGACTGCGCGAGTGCCCTGATCAAGAGCATCCGCGGCAGCGACGCCGACGCGGGCCTCTACTGGCTCGCGCGGATGCTCGAGGGGGGCGAGGACGTGCGGTTCCTGGCCCGACGGCTCGTGATCCTGGCGAGCGAGGACATCGGCAACGCCGACCCGCGGAGCCTGCTGGTCGCGGTGGCCGCGATGCAGGCGACCGAGTTCGTGGGGCTGCCCGAGTGCCAGCTCACGCTCGCCCAGGCGGTCACCTATCTCGCGCTCGCCCCCAAGAGCAACGCCTGCACGACGGCGATCGCCGCCGCCCGCCGGGATGTCCGCGAGCAGGCGGTGATTCCCGTGCCGACGCACCTGCAAGACAAGCACTACGCCGGGGCCAAGCGGCTCGGCCACGGCCAGGGCTACGCCTATTCGCACGACCACCCCGACGGCATCGCCGCCCAGGATTATCTCGGCGTCGAGAAGACCTACTATGAGCCGACCGACCGGGGGCTCGAGCGCGACCTCGGCGAGCGGCTCGCCGAGATCAGGCGGCGGCTGCGGGAGGGGCGGCAGGATCGGGAGCCGCCGCCGGCAGCGTCCTGAGCTCGGCGGCGATCTCCCGCACGAGCACCTCCTCGAGCCGCTGGAGGGCCCGGGCCACGGTCGCGCCGTCGAGCACGCGATGGTCAGCGATCAGCGTCACGCGGCAGCGGCCCGCTTCGTCGAGCGGCCCCTGGCAGAGGCTCGTGGTGCAGAGCGTGGGATGAAAATGGTTGCCGGCGGAGAAGCCGGCCAGCGACGACATGCTGAAGGTGCCGATCCGGCCGGGCCGCTTGGGGGAGGCGGAATGCATGTTCCACCGCAGGATCGCGCGCCGCAGCCAGCCCGGCACCATCTCGAGCTCGAGCTGCCGGCGGAAGACCTCGTCGATCGGGGCGGTGGCGTGGCGGTCGACGAAGGCCTGGATGGCGGTGAGCGGGAGCGTGTCGGGGGCGGCGAGCCGGGCGAAGAACAGCCGATCGACGCCGTCGGCGACGCGGTTGATCGCGAGTGTGGCCACGCTCGTGCTCGACGTGGCCAGGCGGGGGCGGAGCCGGCCGACGAGCCAGCTGCGCACAAGCGGCAGCTCGCGGGCCACCAGGCCATAGGCCTTGAGGAAGCAGGCCGCCCAGCCGATCCGGCGCGGGGCGTCGGCTCGGGCGGCGGCCACGACGGCCAGCCGCATCTCGCGGTCGACCGGGAAGAGCGGGATCGAGTGGCCGAGCAGCGCGACGTCGTTGACCGCGCCGCGGCCGGCGGGGAGGCGCGTGGTGGTGACGGCGGGGAGGGGCATGGGCCGTTCCTGTGGCCGGGCGGAAGGTGGAGGGTAGGAAATCGCGGCCGACCGCGGTAGTTGGGTTTTTGCCCCCAGGAGCCTGCCCCAGGAGCCCGGTTCCTCCGGAACTTCAGGAGCCCGGTTCCGCCGGAACCGGGGCGGCGCTGACGCTGCGTCCACTGTGATCCGGTCACGGCGTGACCGGACTCCTGAAGCGTGACCGGACTCCGCGGGTTGTCGCGGCGTCGTGCGGGAATCGATTTCGGAGTGGCCCCCAGGAGCCCGGTTCCTCCGGAACCGGGTCGGCGGTGACGCTGCGTCGAGCGTGATCCGGTCACGGCGTGACCGGACTCCAGAAGCGTGACCGGACTGCCGCGTCGCTACACTCGTCCGCATGCGGGTGGTCGTGCAGCGTGTGAGCGAGGCGGCGGTGGCGATCGACGGCCGGGAGGTCGGGCGGATCGCCACGGGCCTCGCCGTGCTCGTGGGCGTGGAGACGGGCGACACGGCCGCCGACTCGGCATGGCTGGCAGGCAAGCTCGCGGCCCTGCGGATCTTCCCCGACGAGGCCGGCAAGATGAACCGGAGCGTGCGGGAGATCGGCGGCGGCGTGCTCGTGGTGAGCCAGTTCACGCTCCATGCCGCCACCGCCAAGGGCAATCGGCCCGGCTTCACGCGGGCGGCACGGCCCGAGGAGGCGATCCCGCTCTACGAGGCGTTCCTCACCGACCTCGAGCGGGAGACGGGCCGGCGGCCGGAGCGGGGCGTGTTCGCGGCCGACATGCAGGTGAGCCTCGTCAACGACGGCCCCGTCACGATCCTGATCGACTCCCGGGCCCGCGAGTGACGCAGGCGCAAGGTCGGGGCGACGCGGAAGCCGGCTGCGTCCTCCGGCCAAGTTCCGCGCGGCCGCTCGATCCTATCGGGCCGGCCGCGGCGGCGGCTCGCGGCCGATCGGGATCGTCGTGGCCACGATCACGCCGCGGGAGGGCAGCACGAACGCCGTGCCGGCCGCCAGGTCGACGTCGGTCTCCACCGCCTTGGCGACCGGAAAGCCGTCGGCGTCCGTCGGTCGGTCGTCCTTGAAGTAATGGTAGCGGTGGAGCGTCGACTTCCACTTCACGTCCGGCACCTTGATCGTCACGCGGCGCGGCTTGTCGGAGTCGTTGACGACCGTGAGCGACCAGTGCACGGCGCCATTCTGCTCGAAGCGGGCCGCCAGCGGCCGCAGGCCCGGCGGCAGGCAGCCCGGAATCTCGACCATGCGGCAGCCCTTCGGGTAGGCGCGCGACATCACCGCCCAGGTGTAGAACCAGGGCCGGATCGCGGCATCCTCCGGATGCCCGATCTCCTCGGCGAGGCTGTTCCAGAAGCCCCACTTCTTCAGCTCCACGTTGTCGAGCGCCGGCCAGGTGGAGGCCGGGTTCTTTTGGATGTGCATCGCATCGTCCACGCTCCAGGCGCAGGTGCCGTCCATGCCGGCCCGGGCGACCTGGGCGTTGTAGTCGGCCATCCACACCCCGTACTCGAAGTCGTAGATGTATGGCTGGCTGTCGCGGCCCCCCTTCGGCTGCACGGTACGGCCGTCCTTCTGCAGCCCGCTCACGAGTCCGATCTCGCCCATGACGAACGGCTTCTTGCGGCCGGCCGAGTCGTAGCGGTTCACGAAGTCGCGCTTGAGCGCGAACACACGCTCGAGATGCCCCGACTCCACGTCCTCCTTCTTCGCGTATTCGTGCAGGTCGTACATCGCCGTCTGCCGGCCGAGCTGGAGCACGTTGAGGTCGAGCCACCAGTAGTCTTTCTGCGCGTTCGCGTCGGGGCCGATGATGCCCACCTTCTTGTCGAGCCCGCGCCGGGCCATCTCGGCGTAGAGATTCAGGATCCCGTGCTTCCAGCGGTCGAAGTCGGCGCAGGCCGACCAGTTGCCGTTGGGCTCGTTGATGAGGTTGAACCATCTGATGCAGGTGTAGCCCTTGTCGACGATGAAGTGCTCGAGCATGTCGCAGATGATCACGCTCCACCGCGGGTCGATCTCCTCGATGCCGTATTTCTTGAGCTTGTCGGCCGCGGGATCCTGGCGGTCCTCCTGCGAGGCGGGATCGTCCCATTCGCCGAGGATCACCTCCACGTCGTGCTTCTGGCAGAAGTCGAGCAGCCGCTCCATCCGCTTCATCCGCGGATTGTCCCAGGCGTAGATCGGCTTGCCGGACTGGTCGAAGCCGTCGCAATACTTGTAGGCCCGGGTCATCACCCGCGCGAGCGGCGGCTTCATGAAGGCCAGCCGCTGCTCGACCCGCTCCCAGTCGGACTCGGTGAGTTCGAACCACGGATACGGGCTCCATTGCACGCCGAACCCCTTCCACGGGACCTCGGAGAGCATGCGCGTGCCGACGGTGAGCGTGACCTGCTCCGGCTCGGCGGCACGGGCGGAGGCCGCAGCCGCGGCCAGGGTGGCGAGCATCAGGCACGAGGCGAGTCGATTCATGGCACGATTCCTGGGAGCGGAGACGGGAGTCGTCACGACACGGGATAACTGCGAACGTGATCGACGAGTTCGTCGAAGGCACACGTGGCGACACCGATCGTCTGGTCGGCGCAGCCGTAGTAGACGAACAGGGTGCCGTCCTTTACGACGTTCGCCGTCGGAAACACGACGCCGTGTGGATAGAGCCCCTTCCATTCGAAGTCGGCCTCGGGCTCGAGGATCGGCTCCGGGAGCCGCGCCAGGACGCGGCGCGGATCGTCGAGATCGAGGAGGAGCGCGCCGACGCGGTAGACACCCTGCGCATCGACGCCGTGGTAGATGGTCAGCCAGCCGTGCGGGCTTTCGAGCGGCGGCGTGGAGCCGCCGATCTTCCGCTCCCAGGGGTAGGCCGCCTTCGCCAGCAGCGTGCTCGCCGGCCAGTCGAGGAGACTCTCGGAATCGGCGATCCAGATTCCCGGGTGCTCGGTGCCGTAGCTCGGGCCGACCCACTGCATCGGCCGGTTGAGCATCCAGTAGCGACCGCCGATCTTCCGGGGAAACAAGATCACGTCGCGGTCGTCGACGTCGGCCCGCGTGATCCGGCCGAGCCGGCGGTAGGTGCGGAAATCGTCGGTCAGGAGCAGGCCGGACGCGGTCATGTTGTGGCCGAACAGCGGCGGCAGCGTGGTATCGTCCGGGCTGTAGGCGGCGTTGTTTGGCCGCTTCCAATACTGCTGCGGCTCGTACGCCCGGTAGGCGTAGGTCACGTAGTAGTGGCCGTCGAGCTTCACGATCCGCGGATCCTCGATGCAGCCGGCGTCGGGGCCGTCGGCGCTGGGGGACAGGATGGGGTCGGCCTGCACCCGCTCGAAGTGGAAGCCATCTCGGCTGGTGGCCAGGCCGAACCGGATCACGTGGTCGGCGTCGTCGCCGGCGGCCCGGTAGAGCATCGTGAAGACGCCGTCCTCTTGCCACACGCCGGGATTGCAGACGACGAGGTTCTCCCAGGCGTGCGCCGGGTGCGGACGGAGGATCGGATTGCCCGGGTATCGTGTCAGTTTCATGGTCGCCGCACGCGCGAAGGCCGCCGCTCCGTCACCGCCAGACCCAGACGAACGCCGCGGTGAACGCCAGGAGCAGGATCGAGAGGGTGCGGTAGTTCTGGTACCAGGGCATCGCGGCGAGTTCGGCCGATTCCTCGGCGAGGAGCCGCGGGCTCCACAGGAACCGCGCGATCCGCTCTCGGTCGGGGGGCGCGGTGGCCAGGCTCGTGACCACGAGCACCGCGGCCGCCACGAGGAACACGACCGGCGGCACGTAGAGGAA
>JBJTAA010000243.1:0-23335 GCA_046090525.1 Planctomycetota bacterium | reverse complement strand
GGCGTCGCCCCGCTCGACCCGGCCGAGACCCTCGCCGCGGCCGTTCGCGAGGTGAGGGGCGAGAAGGTGGATGCCGTCGTCGTGACCGGCCACATGGGCTGGCGGTTCAACGACGACTACGCCAATCCCGTGCGGGCAATGCTCAAGGACGTGAAGGGCGTCGACATCTACCTGGCGGGTCATTCCCATCAGAACCAGCCCGCCTGGATGATGCACGACGTCCTCTGCTCGCAGGCGAGCTACTACGGCATCCACTGCGGCCGGATCGACCTCACCTTCGACCTGGCCAGCCGGAAGCTCGTCGACCGGCGGGCCTTCACGATCCTGATGGACGACCGCTTCGAGCTCGATCCGCTCGTGATGCAGCTGGCCCGGCCCGACCTGGCGGCCTCTGAGGCGGAACTCGCCCGCGAGGTGGCCACCGTCACGAAGCCGATTCCCGGCAAGGGACGTGACAGCGGCCTGGCCCGGCTGCTGTGCGAATGCTTCGCAACGGAGCTCGCCAAGCGTGGCACACCGGTCGACGGCGTGTTCCACGGCACGTTCGGCACGGGCGATCTCGACCCGGGCACGCTGACCGTGGGCGACTGCTGGAAGATCATCCCCTACGAGAACATGCTCGCCGTCGCCGAGGTGACCGCCGCCGATCTGGCGGCGATCCTGGCGGAGGATGCGAAGGTCCGCGACAGCGACCGCACGCTCTGGCCCTTCGAGGTCGTGAGGGATCCGGGCGGCACGGTGACGCGGATCGCCCTCGACGGGCAGGAACTCGGGGCGGACCGGCGGGTGAAGGTGGCCTTCAACAGTTACGATGCCCAGTCGGGCGGCCGCCGGCTGATGCGGATGCGGGAGATCCTCGCCGCCCCGGCGGTGAAGCGGGTGACCACGTCCATCGACACCCGCGGGGCCCTGATCTCGGGCCTCCTCGACCGCGGCACCATCGGCTAGCTCGGGCCGCCGAAGAGCCCCAGGAGCCCGGTTCCTCCGGAACCGGTTTTCGATCGACGCTGGGGCCCGTCTGATCCGGTCACGGAGTGACCGGCCTCCAGAGACACGTCCAACCAAAAGAAAAGGACCCGCGGTTGGGGAACCACGGGTCCGTAGCGGCTCTAGAAGTGTGGGTCTTTGGGGGGGGGGAACAGCCGCTGAAAAGAATCCGGTGTATTGGGGGCGCGGCCGGAGTCAGCCGACTCCTTGCCGCTCGCCCCTAACTATACAGCGCCTGAACAGCCGGTGTCGACAGGGATTTGCATTTTTTTTGCATGAGGAGCGACGGGCCGCGGAAAAACCCGCTCAATCGCCAGATTTTGCGCGGTCGGGGCTGGCGGCCGGGGAGCGGGCAAGCGGGGCCGGCTCGGGGCGGCTCGGGCCGGCCTGGTTTTCCGAGGCCGCGGGCCGGCGGGCCGCTCCTTCTCCGCGGCCGGGGCGTTTCGCTAGGCTACCGCCGCCGGGGTTCTCGACGTGCGGGAACCCCAGGCCAGATGCCCCCTTCAGGCCCAGACGCGAACCCCCCCGATGCCCGCCGCCCCCGCCGACCCCTTTTCCGCCCTCAGCACCTTCGAGACGGGCAACGGCCCCGCCGCCTTCCATCGCCTTCGCGCCCTCGACGATGCCGGCGTCACCGACACCTCCCGGCTGCCCTATTCGCTCCGCATGATCCTCGAGGCCCTGTTGCGGACCTGCGACGGCTACGAGGTGACGGAGGACGACGTCCGGGCGCTGGCGACGTGGAACGCCGCCAAGCCCGCCGAGCGCGAGATCCCGTTCAAGCCGGCCCGCGTCGTGCTCCAGGATTTCACGGGCGTGCCCTGCGTCGTCGACCTGGCCGCCATGCGGGCCGCCATGCAGCGGCTCGGCGGCGATCCCGCGAAGATCAACCCGCTCGTGCCGGTCGACCTCGTCATCGACCACTCGGTGCAGGTGGACTTCTTCGGCACGGCCGACGCCCTGGCCCGGAACGTCGACATCGAGTTCGCCCGCAACGCCGAACGCTACGCCTTCCTGCGCTGGGGCCAGCAGGCCTTCCGCAACTTCCGGGTCGTGCCGCCGGCGATCGGCATCGTCCACCAGGTGAATCTCGAGTACCTGGCGGGTTGCGTCTTCCTCCGCGATCCCGACCGGCGGGAGCCGGGCGGCAAGCGGACGCTGCCGGTCGCCGTCCCCGACACGCTCGTGGGCACCGACAGCCACACCACCATGATCAATGGCCTGGGCGTGGTCGGCTGGGGCGTGGGGGGCATCGAGGCCGAGGCGGTGATGCTCGGCCAGGCGCTCTCGCTGTTGCTTCCCGAGGTCGTGGGCTTCGAACTCACCGGCGAGTTGCCGGCCGGCGCCACCGCCACCGACCTCGTGCTCACCGTCACAGAGATCCTCCGCAAGGCCGGCGTGGTCGGGAAGTTCGTGGAGTTCTTCGGCTCGGGCCTCGACCACATGCCGCTCGCGGATCGGGCCACGATCGCCAACATGGCGCCGGAATACGGGGCCACCATGGGCTTCTTCCCGATCGACGAGGAGACGCTGCGGTATCTCCGGCTCACCGGCCGCCCCGCGGAGCAGGTGACGCTCGTCGAGCGGTACATGAAGGAGCAGGGGATGTTCCGCACGGCGGCGGCGCCCGTTCCCCAGTTCACGACCCGGCTGTCGCTCGACCTGGCCAGCGTGGTGCCGAGCCTCGCCGGGCCGAAGCGGCCGCAGGATCGGGTGCCGCTCGCGGCCGTCAAGCGGACCTTCGCCGAGTCGCTCACGGCTCCCACTGCCAAGCGCGGCTTCGCGCTCGAGGGGGAGGCCCTCCGCCGCACCGCGACGGTGCAGACCAACGGCCATGCCGACACCATCGGCCACGGCGCGGTGGTGATCGCCGCGATCACCAGCTGCACCAACACGAGCAACCCCGACGTGATGGTGGCCGCCGGCCTGGTCGCGAGGAAGGCGGTCGCGAAGGGGCTCACCACGAAGCCGTGGGTGAAGACGAGCCTCGCCCCCGGCAGCCGCGTGGTCACCGACTATCTGGAGAAGTCGGGCCTCGCCAAGGATCTCGACGCGCTCGGCTTCGAGACGGTCGGCTACGGCTGCACCACCTGCATCGGCAACTCGGGGCCGCTGCCCGATGCGGTGGCCAAGGCCGTCACGGAGGGCGACCTCGTGGCCGCGGCCGTGCTCTCGGGCAATCGCAACTTCGAGGGCCGCGTGAATCCGCTCGTGAAGGCCAACTGGCTGGCGAGCCCGCCGCTCGTGGTCGCCTACGCCCTGGCCGGCACGACCGACATCGACCTGGCCGTCGAACCGCTCGGCACCGGTCGTGACGGCCGCCCCGTCTATCTCGAGGACATCTGGCCCACCCGCGAGGAGGTCCGCCGCACGGTCGCGGCGAGCGTGGCGCCGGAGCAGTTTCAGGCCCGCTACGGCAACGTCTGGGGCTCCAACGAGCGCTGGAACGCCGTGCCCACGAGCTCGGGCGAACTCTACGAGTGGGATCCCAAGAGCACCTACATCCAGGAGCCGCCGTTCCTGGCGGAGATCACCCGCGAGCCGAAGGCCCCGGCGAGCGTCCGCGGCGCCCGCGTGCTTCTGGCCCTCGGCGACAGCGTGACCACCGACCACATCTCGCCGGCCGGCAGCATCGCCAAGACGAGCCCGGCCGGACGCTACCTGATCGAGCACGGCGTGCCGCCCGAGGACTTCAACAGCTACGGCGCCCGGCGCGGCAACGACCGCGTGATGACCCGCGGCACCTTCGCCAACATCCGGATCCGCAACCTGCTCGCGGCGGGCACCGAGGGGGGCGTGACCAGGCTCCTGCCCGGCGGCGAGGTGATGCCCGTCTACGATGCGGCGCTGAAGTATCGCGAGCAGGGGACGCCGCTGGTGGTCCTCGCCGGCACCGAATACGGCACCGGCAGTTCCCGCGACTGGGCCGCCAAGGGCACCATGCTCCTCGGCGTGCGGGCGGTGCTGGCCGCCAGCTTCGAGCGGATCCACCGTTCGAACCTCGTGGGGATGGGCGTGCTGCCGCTGGTCCTTCCCGACTCCTGGCAGCAGCTCGGCCTCACCGGCGAGGAGACCTTCGACATCCCGTTCGAGGGCCTCGCCCCACGGGCCACGATCACCGTCACGGCCACCGCTCCCGACGGGAGCGTCAAGCAGATCCCGTGCCTGGTGCGGATCGACACGCCCGTGGAACTCGACCAGTTCCGGGCCGGCGGCATCCTGCCGTTCGTGCTTCGGCGGCTGCTCACCGAGTGACCGCGACCGCTTCGGGCGTCACGATCCGAAGGGCCACCGCAGGCCGCAGGGTTTTGCAAAGCGGCCTCGCCGTCGGGAGAAATGCGCGCCGAGCGGGGCGGCGCTGGGATGGCCCCGGCCGCTCCGCCGCCGGTGGGCGCTGTCGATTTTTTTCGCGCGCCGTATAACCGGGGCCTCGGTCCGAGCAGGCATGACGCAGGAGGCGAACGACGGTGATGATTCGCATGCAGGAAGCGAAGGTCGGCGGGCCGGTGGTTCCACCCGTGCCGAGCCGTGACATGCCCGGGGCCCACCGCCGGGAGGTGATCGCCGGCGTGGTGATCGCCGAACTCGAGCGGGTGCTGCCGCCGACGAGCCGGCGGCCGCTCTCGACCCGCTCCAGCCTCATGGCGGCGGGCATCGACGCGAGCCGGCTCGCCGACGCGATCGCCCGGCTCGAGGGGCGCTACGTGATGCGGTTTCGCGAGGAGTGGCTCGCCGACGTGCGGACCTGCGGCGACCTCGTGGAGTGCGTGGCGGAGCGGATGTTCGACGCCGCCGACCGGCTGCCGCAGCCGGAGCCGACGCCCGGGTCGGCGGAGCCCATGACCCGCGCGGGCGCGGCGCCGGGGCGGCGCGCGTCCCGGGACGTGGGCGACCTGTTTCCGGAGGTGGCCGCCCTCGAGGGACGGCTGGCCGCGCTGCGGTCGGCGGGGCTCTCGAACCCGTTCCGGCTGGCCAACGAGACGCTCGATCGCCGGTCGGCCCGGGTCGCGGGCCGCGAGGTGGTGAACTTCACGAGCTTCGACTACCTCGGGCTCGCCCAACACCCGGACGTGATCCGCGCCGCCAAGGAGGCGATCGACCGGTTCGGGACGAGTGGCTCGGCGAGCCGCATGGTGGGGGGCAACACCACGATCCACGACGCGCTTGACCGCGAACTGGCCGCCTTTCTCGGCGTCGAGCGGGCCACCGTCTTCCCCTGCGGCTACGTCACCAACGCCTCGGTCTTCGCCCACCTGTTCGGCGAGGGCGACCTGATCCTCTACGACGAGCTCGCCCACAACAGCATCGCCCAGGGCGCCACCGCCTCCGCGGCCGCCCGCCGCAGCTTCCGGCACAACGACCACGAGCAGCTCGACGGCCTGCTGCGGGACATCCGCGGCCGCTACCGCCGCGTGGTGGTGGCGATCGAGGGCGTCTACAGCATGGACGGCGACTATCCCGACCTGCCGCGATTCATCGACGTGAAGCGGCGGCACGACGCGCTGCTCTACGTGGACGAGGCCCACTCGGTGGGCACGATGGGCCCCTACGGCCGCGGCATCTGCGACCACTTCGGGATCGATCCCGCCGAGGGCGACCTCTGGATGGGCACGATCAGCAAGGCGCTCGGCTCCGGGGGCGGCTACCTGGCCGGCTCCGCGCGGCTGATCGACTACCTCGGGCTCACCACGCCGGCCTTCGTCTTCTCGACGGCCTGCTCGCCGGCCAACGCCGCCGCGGCGCTCGAGGCCGTGCGGGTGATCGGCCGCGAGCCGTGGCGGGTGACGCGGCTCAGGGAGCGGGCCGAGTTCTTCCTCAAGCTCGCGATCGACTCCGGCCTCGACACCGGGCCGAGCGGTGACACGCCGGTGGTGCCGATCATCCTGGGCAGTTCCCGCCGGGCCCTGGCCGTGTCGCAGCGGCTGTTGGACCTGGGCGTCAACGCCCGGCCGATCCTCTACCCGGCCGTCCGCGAGTCGCAGGCCCGGATCCGGTTCTTCCTCACCTGCGAGCACTCCGAGGAGCAGATCGTGGCCGCCGTCGAGGCGGTCGCCGAGGCCGTGGCGGAGACGGAGTGACCCCAGGAGCCCGGTTCCTCCGGAACCGGGTCAACCTCGACGCCGCGCCCTGTGGGATCCGGTCACGGCGTGACCGGACTCCTGGACGTCACGGCGTGATTGGACTCCTGGACGTCACGGCGTGACTGGACTCCTCAACGCCTCAGGCGGCTTCGCTGGCGGGTTGCCAGGCGACGGGCGTCGGGCCGAAGATCCCGTCCCTGACGCGGGCCCGCCGGGGCTTCACCAGCCCGTCGGTGACCACGAGCAAGGCGGGCAGGAACACCAGCTCCGCGAGCGTGGCCGCGGCCACCGCGGCGCAGGCGAGCATGCCGAAGCCCGCCAGCACGGGCACCGAACTCGCCATCACCGCCGCGAAGCCGACCGACAGCACGACGCCGCCGATCACCACGGCGTTGCCCGTCTCGGCCACGGCCCGGCGGATGGCCGTGCCGATGCTCACGCCCTCCCGGCGCTGCCGCGAGAGCGCCGCCAGCACGTGCACCGTGTCGTCCACCGCGAGGCCCAGGCAGACGTTGAACACGATCACGCTCGCCGGATCGAGGCCCCGGCCGCTGAGCACGAGCAGGGCGGCGATCACCGCCAGCGGGAACACGTTGGGCACGAGGCTGACGAGGCCCGCCAGTGGCGAGCGGAAGGCGAGGGCGAGAATGCAGCCGATCACGGTCACCTCGAGCAGCAGGCTCGAGCCGAGGTCACGGACGAGCTGGCGGATGTTGCGGGCCGACACCACCGACATGCCCGAGAGGTCGAAGCTCCAGCCGGGCCGAGCGGCCGCGAGCGTCGCCAGCCGCTCGTCGATCCGGTCGTAGATGCCCTCGAGCACGCGGGACCCGAGATCGGAGATTCTCGCCCGCACCACGGCCATCCGATCGGCGGGGGAGACGAGGTCGGCGAAGGGCTCGGCCGGCAGCCGCAGCCGGGCGCGGTCCGGCAGGTCGCCGGCCACGCTCGCGAGCGAGATCGGCCGCGACACGCGGGCCTCGGAGGTGATGGCATCGGCGACCTGCGCCAGCGCCGCCACGACCTCGGCCGAGCGCCAGTCCACGCCGTCCGGCCACCGCACCACGACGTCGATGCCCATCACGCCACCGAACTGCTCGTCGACCCGGGCCAGGGCCAGCGCCGCGGGGGCGTCTTTCGGCAGCGAATCGGCCACCCGGTTGTCGGCCTCGAGCGCCCCGCCCACGGTCGCGAGCACGAGCGTGCCCAGGCAGGCGGCCGCCGCCAGCGGCCGTGCGTGCCGCACCGAGAAGGCCGCCAGCCGGCCGGCGAGCCGACCGGCCAGCCGTGAGGACCGGCCCAGGTGCAGTCCCGAGAGGAACGGGGTGCTCGCCAGGAGCGGGGCGAGCAGCGTCACCGCGGCGAAGCTCGCCAGCGCCCCCACCGCCGCCGCGATCCCGAACGTGCGGACCACGTCGATCTTGGCCACGGCCAGCGAGGCGAAGCCGATCGCCGTCACGATGCTCGTCAAACCGCAGGCGGTGCCGACGCGGCGGACCGCCCCGGCGGATGCGGCCACGGGGTCGAGGCCGCGGCGCACGCTCCGCCGCATGTCCTCGATGAAGTGAATCGAGTCGCAGGTGCCCACCACGAGGGCGAGCGACGGCACGACGCTCGTAAGCACGTTGACGGGGGCGCCGCACAGGCCCAGCACGCCCATCGCCCAGACCGCGCCCACGAAGGGAGGCAGGCAGGCCACGATCGTGCTCCGCAGGCTCCGGGCCACGCTTGCCGAGAGGATCACGGCCAGCGACAGGCCGAGCGAGTTGAACAGGATCATGTCGCGCCGCAGGGCCTGCGTGGCCTGCTGCCGCAGGGCCGGAATGCCGGTGAGCTCGACGGCCAGCGGGCCGCCGGCCTCGGCCGCGATCACCTGCTCGACCGCCGCGACCGTGGGCCCGAGCCTCCCGCCGCCGTCGAAGCCCTCGCGGAGCCGCACGAGCAGGAGCGCCGAGCCGCCGTCGCTCGAGAGCAGCTGGCCCGCGACGAGCGGATGCACGAGGGCCCGCTCCCGGGCCTCGGCCCGGCGGGCGGCATCGAGCGGCTCGGCCGTCCGCGGGATGATCGGCAGCACCGCGCCGGCCGCCCCCTCGCGGCGGGCATCGAAGATCGACCGCACCTTCTCCACGCCCTCGACCCCGGCGAGGCGGTCGGCGAGCAATTCCAGCGCTTCGAGGGTGCCGGCGGCGAAGATGTCGCCGGAGCGGGCCGTGACGCGGAGGATGCAGTCGCGATCCGGCGGGCCGAACACGGAGGCCACCTCGTCGACGAGCGCGAAGCCCTCGCTGCCGTCGCGGATCAGGCTCCGCAGGTCGTCGTCGATCCGCAGCCTCGAGATGCCGACGACGGCCAGGGCCGTCAGGGCCACGACGAGCCCCCAGGCCAGCGGCCGCCGGGGCAGGCGTGCCGGCCACCGCCACCCGCTCACGGTCCGGCCCGATCCTCGGCCGGCGTCGCCTGCCGGTCCCGCAGCTGGTCCAGTTCCGCCGGGTCGCAGATCCAGCCCCGGCAGTTGGGCGCTCCGCAGCGGCACGGAATCGCGGCGTCGGCCGGCCAGGCGTAGTCGATCAGGATCTCCTCGCCCGCCTCGATCGGTCGGATCGTCTGCAGCCACAAGCGATCTTCCTGGACCTCGCCTGACTCCGCCTCCCAGTAGAAGATTTCACAGTTCGGGTCGCAACTGTGATTCATGAACCGGAGTGGGGGGGCGGGGTCCAGCAGTTTGTGGCTGGGAAGCTCCATGACGTAGCTCGAATCCTCGGGATGGTCGTCGAGGTGCTCGCCGAGGATCTCGCCGATCACGGTGTCGGCCGCGATGCGACGCCGGGCGAACACCCCCCGGCCCACGTGCGTCTGGCCGACACGGATGAGCTGCGAAAGCGAGGGGGACGAGGCGGGGCGGGGCGGGCTGTGGGGGGCGGGCATGGGGCTCCGGACGGCGGGTGGGTGCGGGGAATGACGCGACGGGCGAACTCTATCCGCCCTCACCGCGAATGGTCAATGCACCCGCGACGCGTCGATGGTGCGGCTACCGCCACCAACCGCGAACCCGCTCGAGCATGCCCTGCCGGGGCTCGGCGGGCGGTTCGGCAACGCGGGGCGTCACCGGCGGCGCTTGGCGGACCACCGCCGCGACGTCGTCGTCGCTGACGAATGCCTCGAGGAAGGCCGGCCAGTGGCCCTCGAGGGCCACGAGCGCGCCCCCCACGTCGCCCTGCTTGAAGCGATGGTCGATGCGGGCCACCTGCTTGGCGAGCTGCCCCCGCTGATCCGCGTCGAAGGCCAGGTCGAACACCCGGACGTCGTCGATCTCGACACTGCCCGGACCGAGTAGGTCGAACCGCACCCGCATCGACTCCACGCGGCCGGCCGGCAGGTCGTCCACCTGCAGCACGAACAGCGACCACTCCGGCGCCAGCGGCCGGCCGCCGGTCAGTCCGCCGACGGCGGCGAACCGGTAATACTCGCGGCCCTCCTCGACACCCTCGATGGCGATCCTCAGCGGCGGCTGGGGATCGCCGGGTTTCACCCGCAGCCACGCCGCGACGCTGATGCGGCCCGTGTCCGGGGCCGCGAAGGGATTGCTGCGGAGCGTGGAGAGCCCGTTGCGCGAGGAGAACTCGAGCCCGCGGCCCCCCGCTTCGGCCCGGGGGCCGCCGGCCAGACCGTTCACGAGCCGCAGCGAACCACGGCGGGCCTCGACGAGCTCCCATCCGGTGACGGCGGGCGGGGCGCCGGCCGCCGCCGGTTGATCGAGCCCGAGTTCGAATCCCGGATTGTCGAGCACGTCGAGCGCTGCCGGCTGCTCCAGCACCGCCAGCCGCTGCCGCAGCCGCTCGATCCTGCGGGCGACGTCGGTCTGCACCCGCTCGTCGTAGCCGATGCTCGCCGACGCCAGGCCGACGCCGCCGTCGACCACGAGCGACCGCAGGCCCCACGCGGGGAGCGGCACCGCGACCGCGCCACCCGCATCGAGGGGCAGCGACGAGCCGTCGGTGGCGTCGAGCACGGCCGAGGGACGGCCGTCGAGCGTGAGCACGGCGCGGGCGGCTGCCGGCCCCGCGTTGACGACCACGAATCGTGAGACGCCGCCCGCGGCGGCGGTGCGGATCACGAGCGGCGCCGGCAGGCCCGCGGCCGGGGGCATCGGGGTCGCAGGCAGAGACTCGAAGGCCGCGCGGGCCGCCGACCTGGCTTCCGGCAGGACCTCGCCCGCCCGCATGTCGAAGACCGCCTCGGCGTCGGCCGCCACCAGCGACTCGGCGAGACCACGATCGCCGGCGGCCGCCGGAGGCGCGATCGAGACAGCGAGCGGGCCTGGCGGGGTGGCCGTGCCGAACGGGCCGTGCGGCACGACGGCGGCCAGATCGATCGACAGCGCCTGCGCGAGGAGCGTGGCGCCGCGGCGTCTGGCCGTCGCCCCGGCGAGCGGCAGCGAGGCGTTGGCCGCCGCGAGGACCGCCCCCGACTCGAGCGATCCGCCAACCGCCTGCACGTGCGGCGACACGAACACGAGCCTGCCGGCCCCGGGCCAGTCGGCGGGCAGCGCCGTGACGAGGCCCGTCTCGCGAAGCAGGTCGTCGGTGTCGGCCTCGGCGAGCTGCGGCCGGAACCGGCCGGCAAGATCTCCCTCGGCGAAGAGCGTCGTGGGCATGACGTAGAGCGGCCAGCGGGCATCGATGGCGGCGACGGCATCCGCCAGCCGGGCATGGAAGGCTGCGACCTCGCCCATCCGCCACGCGAGCCACTCTTCCCGGAGCGGTCCCATCACGAGCCGCGCGCGGTTCGCGAATCGTTCGGGGCCTTCCGTCTCCTCGCCGCCGCCGATCGCGGCGAGAAATCGGTCGAACGTGGCGTCGTCGAGCGCCCAGGCCGTGCCCGGCAGATGGAGCCAGCCGTCGTGCGGCAGGAGGACCGCGACCCCCGCGGCCGCGGGCGACCCGGCGAGCCGGCCGGCGGCCTCGGCCACGATCTCGATGACGGCCCGCTGCACCCGCGGATCGAGCACGTTGTAGTGGACGCCGCCGGGGAGGCGTCGGGGCCGGCCGTCGCCGCCCACGCAGGCGATGCCGGCGGCGTCTTCCGCGTCGAGCCGCGCCTCGAGGGCGGGAATGGCGGCGTTGAAGGAAAACGCGGGCACGATCCTGAGGCCCTCGCGAGCGTAGATCTCCACGAGCGCGCCGAGCAGGTCCTTGGGAACCGGGTCGAGGCCGGCATCGCCGACGAGCGCCGGATCCCAGCGCGGTGCCTGACGCGTCAGTCGCGATGGCCAGGCGGCGGCGCCGTCGCCATAGACCACGACCGCGCCGCCGGCCAGCCCGCCCGCCGCCAGGATCTCGGCCGAGTGGCGGATGCCCTCGAGATGGGCCACCCAGTCGGCCACCGGCCGGCCGCCCGCTGCGGTGACGTGCATGGGGCCGCCGTAGCGACGATGGAGGTCGGGGGTGCCGAGCAGGGCGAAGGTGGGGCGGCCCGTGGCGGCCACGGTTTCGGGCGCGACCGGTCGGCGGGCCACGGCCAGCCGCCGGGGGCCGGCGGTCACCCGCATCCGGCCGACGAGCGCCGCCGTGGATGCCGGGTTCGCGATCACGACGAGCGGGTTGCGCGAGGTCGGCCAGAAGGCGAATCGATGCCTGCCGAGCGGCGCGTCGTCGCCCGCGGCGGCCACGGCGAAGCCACCGGCGTGACGCACTTCGACGATCGAGCCCGTGGCATCGGGCTCCAGCACGCAGACGGCCACGGCCGCCCGCTGGTCGGACGGGTACTCGATCTCCACGATGTGCGGCATGCCCGGCCGGGCATTGGCGATGACGACGCCTTCCCAGGCGGGTTCGTCGCGCCCCGGGGCCGGCGGCAGCCGCAGCATGGGGCCGAGTGGGTGAGGCACGACCACCGAGTGGCCGGAAGCGAGCAGGCCGCCGAAGCGCGGCACCATCGCCGATACGTCGGGCAGCGGCACGCTCGGCAACGGCACGTCGGGAAGCGGCACCTCCGGAAGCTTCGGCAGCGGAACCTTGGGCCGCGACAGGCTCGGCAGGGGCATGGTCGGCATCGCGATCGCGGGCACCGGCACCGCGGGCAGGCCCCGGGCCGGCAGTCGCCGCAGCCGCTCGTGGAGCTTCGGGCTGCCGGGATCGAGTTCGTAGACGATGCTCCACGGCTCCTCGCCGGGAGGCTGCGCCGCCGTGGCGGCGATCGCCACCACCTGGACGGTGCGGCTGGCCAGCGGTCGCGTCCACCTGAGGCCCCCGCGCTCGAGCGCCTCGAGCGAGACCTCGTAGACGCCCTCCTGCTCGGGCAGCGAGACCTCGAAGTCGACGGCCGCGAAGGGCACGGGCACGCGGCCCGTCGCGAAGGCCGCACCGGCGGCCGGCGGAGCGCCGCCCAGGGGAACGAGCGGCGCAGCCTGCGTGTCGATCACCTTCTCGTGCCGCGCCCGCCTGAGTTGGAGTTGGAGTTCGAACTCGCCCTCCCCCGGCTTGACGGCGAGGAGCGGATCGACATGGAAGCGGAGGATGTCGCCGGGGCGCCGCACGGTCGAGTCGGCGACCCGGCCACGCCCGGCGTCGCCGCCCCGCGCGGACATCGTCAGCCGCAGCGGCTCGCCGGGGGCCAGCTCGATCGTCAGCCGATTGCCGCTGTCGTCGAGGGGCCGCTGCACGGGGGCGGCGAGGATGTCGGCCACGAGCAGGTCGAGCCTGGTTGGTTCGCCGCCGGTGGCGGCAGGACCGATCTGGACGAGCAGCCGGGATCGCTGCCAGTCGCCGACGGTGATTTCGACGCCGTCGTTCGCAATCGGGTGGGGCTGCTCGATCGCGATGCCGCCGGGCGTGTCGCGGGTCAGGGCCGCGGCCCCCGGCTCGGTGCAGAGCGTCCGCCAGTCGACGGGCAGCGGCGGCGCCGTGCCGGACGGTTGACCTGCGGGCACCACCGAGATCGCCCCCTGCCACGCCTGGGGCGTGCCGCCGCCCCAGCGAATCCGGATGCTCACCGGCCGCGGGGTCTGCGCGTGCGTCGGCGGGGCCAACGCAAGCAGCAGCGTGAGGCCGGCGAGCAGCGCGGCGACGCGCCTGGTGATGTCGATGCGGATCGCGCTGGCCATCGAGAACGCCGCGGGCCGGTGGGGGCGAAGGGGGGCGGATGGTAGCGACCGCGATGGATGGCGGCCAAGCGGGGTTCGGCCCGCGAAAACAGCGGCTGCGGGCGGTCCTGCCGACCGGCTACACGCCCTGCCGGGCTGCTTCGGAGAGGGGGCAGGCCCAGGCGGCTGCGGCATCACCGAGGGCCTGGCGGGCGATCGCGGTGAGTTCCGCGGCCACCTCCGGGCAGCGGTCGGCCACGTCGCAGGCCTCGAAGTAGTCGTCGGGCTTCGCATAGAGCCGGGCCGGCCGGTCATCCTCGCCCGCCGCCGCCGGCAGCACGAGGTGCCAGGCTCCGGTGGCGATCGCCGTGCCATGAGAGGCGACACAGATCGCGCGATCACGTCCCGCATGCCGCCAGGAGTCGAAGAGGCCGGTCAGGCTGCGGCCTGTGCGCGGGTCGTCGGACGTGGCCGGCGCGGCGCCTGCCAGGTCCAGCAGCGTGGCCCCGAGATCGGCCGGCACGACGATGCCGCCGTATCGCTGGGCCGCCATCCGGCCGCCATGATCGACGAGGATGGCCGGTAGGTGGGCGAGTTCACCGAACGGGGCGAGGGGGCCGCAGCCGACGCGGCTGTGCAGCCCCAGGCCGATGCCCCGCACGCCGGCCACGAGCACCGTCCACGGTCGCTCCGACGAGCGGCTCGCGACCGTGTCGACGAGCCGGCCGAGACAGTCGTCGAGCAGCGTCAACTGGCCGGCGAACACGTGCCGCAGTGCGACGACGAGGTCGGGGTCGGTGGTGTCGTCCACGACGAGTTCGGGCACGGTCGCACCCGGTGGCGGCGGAGGGTCGTCGGGGTCGAGATACGCGTCGCGGAACTCCGGCGGCGCGTCCCAGGCCATCCCGAGGCTCGCGGCATGGCACCACAGGAAGCGATGTGGCCGCTCCGCGGCGAGGTCCGCGGCGACGGCGAACAGGCGACCGAGGGTCGTCTCGCCTTCGTCCGCCGCGGCGTCGGGGCCGGGAGTGCCCGGCACGTGCCGCACCGTGATTCCGGTCGGCAACCGCGCAGCCAGATGCTCGTCGTCGGTGACGACGGCCGGTGACCACCCCGCGGCGACCGCCGCTGCGAGCAGCGGCCAGTGGCCACCGCCCGCCAGCGCGGCGAGCGTCTCGAGCGGGTCGTCGCCGCCGGCGATCACGCGGTCGAGCAGGAGGCCGCGGCCGGCGAGGTCGGTGAGCGCCGGCATCGCCAGCCACGTGCAGCCGTAGGCCGGCAACATCCAGGCCGGCAGCCGGTCGACGGTCACGAGCAGCATCCCGCCGGGCGGGGCCGGCCTGTCAGTCATGCGGCGGCCCCGTTCGTTGCCCCTCAGCCGGCCAGTTCGGACCGCACGCTCTCGAGCAGCCGCTTCGTGGCCTTGATGCCCTCGTCCTCGGGGAGCTTGTCCCCCTCGTACTCGATGCCGACCCAGCCGCGGTAGCCGGCGTCGACGACGATCTTCAGCATGCGTCGATAGTCGGTCTGCGTTTCGTTGCCCTCGGCGTCGAACTCCTTGCTCTTGGCGCTGACGCCCTTGGCGAAGGGCATCAGTTCGGCGACGCCCTGGTAGCGGTCGTAGTCGTAGAAGTTGCCGAAGTCGGGGAGCGTGCCGCAGTTGGGCCGGCCCACCTGCTCGATCACGCCGGCGAGCCATTTGCCGTTGCTCGACAGCCCGCCGTGGTTTTCCACGATCACGTTGAGATCCATCTGGGCGGCGAACTCGGACAGCCGTGCCAGCCCGTCGGCGGCGAGCTTCTGCTGCTCCTCGAACGTCCCCGAACTGGCCGCGTTGACGCGGATCGAGTGGCAGCCAAGCCGCTTGGCCGCCTCCACCCAGGGATGATGGTTTTCGACCGCCTTGGTCCGGGCCTTGTCGTCGGGGTCGCCGAGATTGCCGAGCCCATCGCACATGATGAGCAGGTTCTTGACGCCGGCGTCGGCGGCCCGTTCGGCCAGGTCGGCGAGGTAGTCGGTGTCTTTGGCCTTGTCCTTGAAGAACTGGTTGACGTACTCGACCGCGGCGATGCCGAACTGCTCACGCGCAGCCCGCGGGAAGTCGAGGTTGTCGAGCTTGCCGGAGAACAGCGTCTTGTGCAGCGACCATTGGGCCAGCGAGATCTCGAACAGCGGGGGCTTGGGCTCGTCGGTCTCGTCGGCGGCCAGGCCGCGGGCCGCCGCGATGCCGCCGGCGGCGGCGAGCGACGAGGTGATGAAGCGACGACGGCTCGGTCGGATCGACACGGTGCACCTCACGGACATGGAACCCGGCACTCGCCGGAATCCTACCAGAGACGGCAGCCGCGGCAGCAACCGCCGACCGTGGACTCAGCCCGGCGGCCAGCCCAGACGTCGGCCGCCCAGGAGGTGGACATGGAGATGGTCGACCGACTGCCCGCCGTCGCGGCCGCAGTTGACGACGAGGCGGTAGCCGTCGGCGAGGCCGAGCGTGCGGGCGAGCTGGGTCGCCACGAACACGAGGTGCCCGAGGAGCCCGGCATCCCCCGCGCCGACCTCGGCGAGCGAGGGAATCGGCTGCTTGGGGATCACGAGCACGTGCACCGGCGCCTGGGGGGCCACGTCGTGGAAGGCGAGGCAGTGTTCGTCGTCGTGGACGATCCGCGCCGGCACCTCGCCGCGGATGATCCGGCCGAAGATCGTGTCAGCCATCGGTCGACTGCTGCTCGGCGGCGGTGTCGGCCTTGCGGCGCCGGCGGCGGGGCGGCTTGGGCATCGCCCATTCGCGGGTCAGGACCTCGAAAACCTCGGGCGTCTCGTACCGCACGATCGAGCGACCCTCGGGCATCGGCCCGATGAGTTCGCGGAACACCGGTGCCCCCCGCAGGTCGAGGTCGGTGGAGCAGTCGTCGGTGCCGATCTGCAGGTGGCTCGTCAGCAGGGGCTGCGGAGAGTCGAAATCGTGGATCACCAACTCGCCGTCGGGGCCGCGAGTCACCAGCCGCCAGGTTTCTTTCGCCATGGAAGAGTCGCTCCCGGCGGGGCGACGGCCGGCCAAGGCGTCGTGAATCCCGCACTCGTTGGTGGTATCGGCGCGACGGGGCCGGTGCAGGGAGTGGTCGTCCAAGCGAGTGCCGCCGTCGGCACGTCGGCATTTTTCGGCACGAGCGGCGCAACCGGACTCCCGGGAGCCCGGTTCCTCCCCAGGAGCCCGGTTCCTCCCCAGGAGCCCGGTTCCTCCGGAACCGGGTCGGAGTTGACGCTGCGTCCAGCTTGATCCGGTCACGGCGTGACCGGACTCCTGGGGCGGAACCGGGTAGTTGTCGGCGCTGCGTCCAGCGTGATCCGGTCGAGGCGTAACCAGACTCCCAGGGCACCTTGAGGCTCCGGGGCCAGGCTTTTAGAATCGGCTCCGGAGGGTAAGCGAATGGCTAGCGGTCTGACTCGAAATCAGATGCCGGGAAACCGGTTGCGGGTTCGAATCCCGTGCCCTCCGTTTCTTCAGACCTGAGGCTGCCGAACAGTGGCAGCGGGATTTCATCCCGCTGAATCCGGTCAGGACAGGTGTTGGTGGCCGGGCGTTGACCGGGGCGGAGAGCGGATTCCACGGGTCACAGACCCGTGGCCCCTTTTTGGGGAGGACGCGCGGCGACGCTAGAGAGAGGCCCGGAGTTCGGCGGCCACCAGGCTGAGAAACTCCTCGGCTGCCCGCGGTGACGGGCGGCCATCGGCCGACGCCGAACAGAGACTCGTCAGCGACAGGGCCCCGCGGTAGGTCGTGACGCCCACCGAAGCGCGCGTACCGGGCCGCAGGGGCGGCACGCCCCGGAGCTCGCGGATGACGAGGTCGCCCGGTGCGTCACAGCCATCGATCTTGGGTAGGCCTGCCCGCATCCGCCGCGAGGGATCTCCGATCGTGCTCACGACCGCCGTCGAAAAGCAGACCGGCAGGCGGGTGACCAGCCGCAAGAGCCACGGCCGGCGGGCGAGCCCGCCCACGGCGGCCAGAAACTCGGCAGCCGCCCCGGTCTCGACGATCCAGCGGCTCGCGGCGGCCACGCCGGCGGCCAATTGCGTTCGATCCGCGCACTGCGCCGGTGTGCGGTCCAGAAAGGCGTAGCCCAACGCGTTGCAGGCCGGCTCCCGTGAACCCGCCGGCCGCAGGCTCACCGGGAGCGTGATTCGCACGTTGCCTGCCCGTCCGCCGACCCGTTCGTTCCAGCGTCCTGCGGCCCGCATCACCGCGGCCACCACGAGGTCGTTGAGCGACCACCCTCGCGCGGCAGTCAGGGCCCGCAGGCGACCGGTCGCGGTGTCGTCGAGCGCGACGCTCCGAAACGGCGGCGAAGCGACGTCGACCGGGTCCGATCGCCCGCCGGTGGACGATCGAGGCTGGGCGAGCGGCCGGGGGCGAAACATCGCGAAGGCCCAGGGGCTCGACGCGCCGCCCACGTCGCCGCCGGCCGCAGTCTTGCTGCGGCTGCTGCGGCCGGCGCTGAATCGCGGCGGCTCACTGCCCGCGTAGTGGGCCCAGACGTCGCCGAGATACTCGCAGCCCGCCACGCCGTCGAGGACGGCATGATGGGCCATCATCACCACCCGATGCCGTGGCGTCGCGGGCTCGACCGAACCCGACTCGATGGGCAGCGGCAGCACGACCAGCCGCAGGCCGCTTTCGCGCGAAAGATCGATCGGCCGCCACGCATCGGCTCCGCCGGATTCCACGACGGGCAGCACGTCGGGCGGCAGCCACCGGGGCCGGCCCCCCCGCCAGGCGACCCGGCTGCACACGAGCGGATGCCGGGCCGCCGCCGCCTCGACGGCCGCCCGCAGCCGCTCCACCGAGAGCGGCCCTTCCACCTCACAGTCGAGGAAAAACGCCATTGGATACCCCGGCCGGGCGTCGGCGAGCATCAGGTGCTCGAAAGCCGCCAGCGGGCGGGAAGGCGGGGCGGGGTCCGTGGGGGCGGGCGGTGGCATGGCGTCCCGACGATACCCAGCGGCAAAATCGGCCGCTGGAACCGTCCTGTAGGGGGAGGTGCTGGCCGGCGATTTGACTGATCTGCGGCAGAAACGATACTGCGGACTTTGGCGGGGCCCCGCAAAGTCTGCGGGAGCCCCCCAGTTTCCCATGGATGGGCACTCCCCTCGGTGGAGCAGCAGCCATCCAGACGTTCTTCGCCCGCCGCGCGACCGGCGTTTCGCGGCCCTGCCCGCGGCAGCGGTCTGCGGCGCTCGAACCCGCGGGTGGTCCTCTGCCCATCGAGCCGGAGCGTGGGTCCACGCTGCCGAGGGTCTGCCCGAACCGTTCCCTGACCCCTGCGCACAAGGAAATCTCGTCGCCGTGAACGAACCACTCGCGATCGTGGGCATGGCCTGCCGTCTGCCCGGAGCCGACGGGCTCGACGCCTTCTGGAACCTCGTCGTCGAGGGCCGCACCGCCTGGGGCCCGCTGCCGGAGTCGCGGCTGCCCCGCGACCTCTACTTCCATCCCGAAAAGAGCCGGCTCGGCAAGAGCTACTCGGAGCTCGGCGCCGTCGTCCCCGACCGCCCCGTCGATCCGGCCGTCTGCCCGATCACGCCCGACATGCTCGAGCGGTTCGACGTGGCCCACACGATCTTCCTCGAGGTGGCCTCGCAGGCCTGCCGCGACGCCGGGCTCGACCCCTTCGCGATGCCCGCCGACCGGCGGACGGGCGTGTACGTCGGCCACACCGGCGGCAGCACCCGGATCGGCGACATCGTCTACGCGACGGGCATCGACGAGACGGCCCGGCTCCTCACCGACGTCGAGGCGGCCCGGACGCTCCTTGGCGGCGAAGTCGGCGCGGTGGCCGACGAGGTCACCGCCGCGGTGCGGCGTCGCTACGGCGGCCGTCAGCCAGGCACGAAGCTCGACCTGGGCGCGCTGGCAGCCGCCAAGATCGTGCAGCAGGCGCTCAAGCTCGACGGGCCGTATCTCGTGGTCGACGCGGCCTGTGCCTCGTCGCTGCAGGCGATGGCGATCGCCGCCCGTGCCGTTCTCGAGGGGAGCATCGACCAGGCCATCGTGGGCGGAGCCTCCTACTGCAAGAGCGACAGCCTCGTGCTCTTTTCGGCGGCCCAGTCGGTGAGCAACGCCGGCTCTTGCCCGTTCGGCCGCGACGCCGACGGCCTGGTCACGGCCGAGGGCTACGTGGCGCTCGTGATCAAGAAGCTGTCGCGGGCGATCACCGATGGCGATCGGATCCGGGCCGTGATCCGCGGCCTCGGCGTGGCGAGCGACGGCAAGGGCAAGAGCCTGTGGGCGCCCCGGCAGGAGGGGCAGGTGCTCGCCGTCGAGCGGGCCTACCCTGACGCGGGTGACATCGCCCGCATCGAGTACATCGAGGCCCACGCCACGAGCACGCAGGTGGGTGATGCCACGGAACTCGCCGCCCTCTCCCGGCTGATGGGCCGGCACCTGCCCGCCGGGCGGAAGATCCCGATCGGCAGCGTCAAGGCGAACATCGGCCATACCCTCGAGACCGCCGGCATCGCCAGCCTCGTGAAGGTGGTGCTGGCGATGGAGCACGGCGTCATCCCGCCGGGCACCACCGCGCGCGAGCTCAACGACGAGTTCGACTGGGCCGCAAGCCCGTTCAGCGTGCCCTTCGAGCCGCTCGCCTGGCGTCCGCACGCCGACGGGTCGCCGCGGTGCGCCGCCGTCAACGCCTTCGGCATCGGCGGGCTCAACGTGCACGTGTCGCTCGCCGAGCACGTGCCGGCCGCGGCGCCACCTGCCCGGTCCGCCGCTCGCCCGGCCGATGCCGATGCGATCGCGATCGTGGGCGCGGGCTGCGTCCTGCCCGGGGCCCCGTCCCTCGCGGCCTTCTGCGACCTGCTCGACCGCGGCGAGACGGCGATCGGGCCGGTGCCCGCCGACCGCTGGGACGCCTCCAGAGTGCTCGATTCCTCCGGTCCGCGATCCTGGCACACCACGAGCGAGCTCGGCGGCTTCGTCCGTGACTTCGTCTACGACTGGCGGCGGCACAAGGTGCCGCCCAAGCAGATCGCCGCGGCCAACCCCCTGCAGTTCATGCTGCTCGAGGCGGCCGATGCCGCGATCCAGGACGCCGGCGGGCCGCAAGCAGGGCTCGATCGCACGCGGACGGGCGTGGTGGTCGGCACGCTCTTTGGCGGCGACTTCGCCAACCAGCTGCAGATGGGCCTGCGGCTGCCGGAGACGCGCACCTACCTCGAGGCGGCCCTGCGCCGCCGCGGCCTCGCGGCCGCCGACGTCGAGCGGGTGATCGAGCACTACGAGCAGCGGGTGCTCGACCGCTATCCGGCCCTCGTGGACGAGACGGGCAGCTTCACGAGCAGCACGCTCGCCAGCCGACTCACCAAGACCTTCGACCTGATGGGGGGCGCGCTGGCGCTCGATGCGGGCGACTGCTCGAGCCTGGCGGCGCTCGCGGCCGCCGTGGACATGCTCCGTCAGGGCGTGTGCGACGCGGTGCTCTGTGCGGCGGGTGAGCGGTGCATGGACCTGATGGCGTTCGAGGGGCGCTCGCTCGGCGGCTATCTGGCGAACCGGCCCGTGTCGGTGCTCGACGGCGGCACCAGTGGCGGCGATGTGCCGGGCGAGGGAGCGGTGGTGTTCGTGCTCAAGCGGCTCGCCGACGCGAAGGCCGCCGGCAATCCGATCCGGGGCGTGATTCGCGGCCTCGAGGTCGCCGCGGGGCGTTCCCGGGAAGAAGCGGTGCGGAGGGTCGTCCGCGAAGGGCTCGAGCGATCCGGGCTGGCCGCCACGGCCGTCACCGCCACCGAGGTGGCGACGGCGGGGGGGCATGACCGCGCGGGTGGCGAACTCGAGACGCTCACGGCACGCTACGCCCGCGACGCAGCCGGCCGGCTCGTCGCCGGGTCGCTCGACGGCCAGGTCGGGCATCTCGGTGCCGCGGCCGGCGCGGCGGGCATCGTGAAGCTCACCCGGGCGCTCGTCACGGGCAGCATGCCCGGTACGGTTGCGGTGCGGTCGCCGGCGCGGGGCCTCGTGGCGGACCCGGGCAGCCTCGCCATTCCCGCGGTCGACGCCGCCGGTTATCGCGCCGGCAGCCTGACGGTGATCCAGGACGAGCAGGCGGGCCACATCGTGATCGACAACGGCCTCCCGGTGCCCGCGACCGCGAAGGCGGGCCCCGCCGGCGCCGACCGCGGCGATCGGGCGCTGCCCGCGACGGTTCCCGCGGCGCCGGTCGTGCAGGCCGGCCGTGTTGGCCGTGGGGATGCAGGGCGGCCGCTCGTGGCCGCGATCTTTCCCGGGCAGGGCTCGCAATACACCGACATGTTCCGCGGCCTCGTCGAGGACGTGCCGGCTGCCGGCGAGGTGCTGCGGCGGCTCGACGCCGAGGCCCGGGCCGCGGGCTGCGAGACGCTCGCCGAGATCGCCTGGCGGCCCGACAACGGCCTGGGCACGAAGATCTGGGACACGCAGTGGGCCATGTACCTGGGCGATCTCCTCGCCTGGGGCGTGCTCGAGTCGTTCGGCTTCGCGCCGGACTACATCGCGAGCCACAGCTTCGGCGAGTTCCCGGCGCTGGCCGCGGGCGGTGCCTGGAGCATCGCCGACGGCATCAAGGCGACCCGCGCCCGGGCGGAGGCCGTCGAGCGGCACGGGCCCCGCAACGGCGCGATGCTTTCGGTGATCGCCGACGCGGCCACGGTGAACGCCGCGCTCGAGCCCTTCGCCAGGCAGGCCTGGATCTGCGCGGCCAACGCGCCGGAGCAGTATGTCGTGGGGGGAACGGCGCGGATCGTCGACGCCGTCGAGGTGCTCCTCGAGAGCCGGCGGGTGAAGACGAAGCGGCTGGCCGTGCCGAGCCCGTTCCACACGCCGCTCCTGCAGGGGGCGGCCGACGAGCTGGCTCGGACGCTCCACGCCCTGCCGGTCGCGGGGACAACGACCAAGACCTTCAGCAGCACGACCCTCCGGCTGCTCGACGCCCCCGCGGCCGTGCTCGAAAGCCTCGTGCGGCAGATGACCGAGACCGTCCGGTGGATCGACGTGGTGAACAAACTCTACGACTCCGGCGTGCGCACGTTCGTCGAAGTCGGGCCCTCCGGGGTGCTCACGGGCCTGGCCCGGCGGATCCTGGAAGGGCGGCCCGACGTCACGTTCCTCCAGGTGGACCAGCGGGGCCGGGCGCCGCGGGAGCATCTCGAACGGGTGCGTCAGCAGCTGGCAGCGGCCGGCTGCCTCCAGTCGCGGGCGGTGCCGGCAGCGGCCGCGACCGCGGCCGTGGCCCGGCCGGTCGGCCGCGTGGTGTCGTTCGATGCGACGGCCCGCCGGCGCCAGCGAAATCGCTCCGCGGCGACAGGGCAGGGCAATGGCGAGCCCAGCCGCAGGCCGGCGGCGGTCGCCGCGGCGGCCAACGGCGAGACGAACGGCCCTGGCAACGGGAATGGCCATGCAAACGGCAACGGCCACGGTTACGGCAACGGCAGTGTCGCCGGCAATGGCAATGGCAACGGCAACGGCAACGGCAACGGCAACGGTCATGGCGGCATCCCGCCGCGGAGCGAACCGGCGGTGGGCGACGAGCGGCCTGCCCGGCCCGCCGTGGTCAATCGGCTCGCCCAGGCCGCGGGCAGTTCGCCGCGGCCGCAGCCGGCGGCAGACGCCTTCCTCGAAGACGTCGTCGACGACCTGCTCTCCGAGCACGGGCTGTCGCTGCCGCTCGGCCAGGCTGTCGAGTCCGACCCCGCAGGCCGGCGGTTTCTCGATGCGCTCCAGCACCTCTTCGGCATCTCGGCCGCGCATCGCGCGGGGCTGCTCGCAGCCGGCTCGCTCGCCGCAGTCTGCGACGTGCTCGCCCGCGCCGGCGGCAAGGCGGAGTGGCTGCCGCGGCGGCCGCGCAGCGACGCAGCCTCGAGCGCTCGGCGAAACGGCCACGCGAACGGTCACGGCGCCCCGGTCGCGGAGGCCGAGGCGGCTGCGGCCGACGGTGTTGCCCATGAACTCGAGACCTTTCTGGTCGCGTTCGTGGTGGAGCAGACGGGCTACCCGGCCGAGATCGTGGAACTCGACGCGGATCTGGAGGCCGACCTCGGCATCGACAGCATCCGCAAGGCGCAGCTCTTCGGCGAGGTGGGGCAGCGGTACGGGCTGGCGGCGGAGGAGGGTGTGTCGCTCGACGACTTCCCGACGCTGCGGCACCTGATC